>NZ_LGDO01000255.1:0-1422 GCF_001279805.1 Streptomyces sp. XY431 | reverse complement strand
CCGGAGAGGTTCACCCTTGCGGAATGGCTCACCGACTGGCTCGAGGGGAACCGCACGTTTCCCGACCCGCCCGATGTGCCGGACTGCCCTGATTGCTGACACGTCCCAGGACGCTCGCGGAACTCCGGGCAGAGCCAAAACGCGGGTCCTCATCATCCCCACGAGCGCGGGGGTCAGCCGGTCAGTTCAAGTGCGTCGCCACTGCCGAGGGCGTCCTCCCCGCGAGCGCGGGGGTCAGCCGAACCCGGAGCTCGTGTCCGCGGTCACGCCGGTGTGCTCCCCGCGAGCGCGGGGGTCAGCCGCAGGTCAGCACCACCAGCAAATCGACGGTCGTGTCCTCCCCGCGAGCGCGGGGGTCAGCCGACCCAGCTAACCGTCAACACCACGTTCCCGATGTCCTCCCCGCAAGCGCGGGGGTCAGCCGTCCGATTTCCCGCGAGTACCGGGAAAGGATCAGTCCTCCTCGCAAGCGCGGGGGTCTGCCGCCGTCGTCCGCGCACCCGAACCACAGGCCGATGTCCTCCCCGCAAGCGCGGGGGTCAGCCGTGCACGGTGCGACCCGACCTGCTGGGGGTGCGGTCCTCCCCGCAGGCGCGGGGGTCAGCCGGCGGTCCTGTTCCGCACCTTCGTCCTGACGAAGTCCTCCCCGCGCCTGCGGGGGTCAGCCGCGGGACGTGCCGTACGCGCTCGGCCTGATGGCGTCCTCCCCGCGCAGGCGGGGGTCAGCCGTTCCGGTCGTCCAGCCAGTCCCGGCAGATTTCGTCCTCCCCGCGCAGGCGGGGGTCAGCCGCACGAGACGGAATTGCGCTTAGGGTCGGTCGTGTCCTCCCTGCGCAGGCGGGGGTCAGCCGGCGCGGGAGTCGGTGAGGGCGCCCGGGTCGGCGTCCTCCCTGCGCAGGCGGGGGTCAGCTGCAGATCGCGCGAGTGTTCAAGCGATGGGTCACGTCCTCCCCGCGCAGGCGGGGGTCAGCCGGCGTACATCGACTTCTCCTCGGGCACCACGGTGTCCTCCTCGCAGGCGCGGGGGTCAGCCGCTGACGGCCTGCCTGGTCGGCATCCGCACCCAGTCCTCCCCGCAGGCGCGGGGGTCAGCCGGTCTGCTGCGTCCGCTCCCACGCCTTGCCGAAGTCCTCCCCGCAGGCGCGGGGGTCAGCCGACGGTCCCGGCCGGGATCAGCACCAGCGGCAGGTCCTCCCCGCAGGCGCGGGGGTCAGCCGGTCGGCGACATCACCGCCAAGTTCGTCCTGAGGTCCTCCCCGCAGGCGCGGGGGTCAGCCGCTCGCAAAGTACCTGGTCAAGGTGCAGGACAAGTCCTCCCCGCAGGCGCGGGGGTCAGCCGTCGCCGACGTCGACCAGGCCGACGCCAGACCGGTCCTCCCCGCAGGCGCGGGGGTCAGCCGCTGTTAGTACAAGGCTCAACGG
>NZ_LGDO01000254.1:0-1427 GCF_001279805.1 Streptomyces sp. XY431 | reverse complement strand
CGGCACTAGTGTGATGCGCCACAAATCACGAGGGTAAGTTCTACTCTGCTGCGGCATCTGGTGGGTTGATCTTGGCGAGGTAGTCGGCGAGGGACTTGAGGATCTCGTCGGCGGTCTTGGTCCAGGTGAACGGTCTGGGGTTCTCGTTCCAGGTGTCGATCCAGGCCTTGATGTCGTCTTCGAGGGCTTTGACGGAGGTGTGGACGCCGCGGCGGATGAGCTTGTCGGTCAGTAGGCCGAACCAGCGCTCGACCTGGTTGATCCAGGAAGAGCCGGTCGGGGTGAAGTGGACGTGGAAGCGCGGGTGCCGGCTGAGCCAGGTTCTGATCTCGGCGGTGCTGTGGGTGGCGTAGTTGTCGCACACCAGGTGCACGTCGAGTTCGGCGGGGACGGCCTTGTCTATGGTGACCAGGAACTTCTTGAACTCCAGGGCCCGGTGGCGGCGGTGCAGTTCGCTGATGACGGTGCCGTCGGCGATGTTGAAGGCGGCGAACAGGCTGGTGATGCCGTGCCGCAGGTAGTCGTGGGTTCGGCGCTCGGGCATGCCCGGCATCATCGGCAGGACCGGCTGGGACCGGTCCAGCGCCTGGATCTGGCTCTTCTCGTCCACGCAGAGCACGACAGCCCGCTCGGGCGGGTTGTGGTACAGGCCGACGACATCCACCACCTTGGCCACGAACTGCGGGTCGGTGGACAACTTGAAGCTGTCCTGCAAGTGCGGCTTGAGGTCGAACTTCTTCCAGATGCGCCCGATGGTCGACTTCGAGAGCCCCGTGCGGGCAGCCATCGAAGTCCGTGACCAGTGCGTGTCGTTGCCTGGCGTGGACTCCAGTGTCGCCACCAGTACGTCCTCGACCTGGTCGAGCAGGATCGAGGGCGGCCTGCCCGGACGGGGCTCGTCCTGCAAGCCGTCCAGCCGCTTGCCGATGAACCGGGCCCGCCAGCGCTCCACGGTGGACTCGTCGACGCCCAGGTCCATCGCGGCCTGCCGGTTCGTCCCGCCCTCCGCGCAGCGCAGCACGATTCTGGCCCGCAGCGCGAGGAACTGCGCTGTCTTCGCCCGTCTGGCCCAGCGCATCAGTTGGTCCCGTTCCGCCTCGCTCAGGACCAGGTCGGGCTTCGGGCGGCCGATGCGACCGGCATCCTGCAGGCCGGCCAGCCCCTCGGCCGCGAACTTGCCACGCCACTTGCGCACCGTCTTGTCCTGAACGCCAACGAGCTTCGCGGCAGCGGCATTCGACATACCGTCAGCACACGCCAGGATGATCCGGGCCCGTTCAGCGGCTCTTCGGTCCGAGGACCCCGCCCGACGCAGCAACTCGGCACGCTCGTCCCCAGACAGCGAGATCACCACGGCAGAAGGCCCAGGATGCGACACCATAAAAGGGTATCAACTTACCCTCGTGATTTGTGGCGCATCACACTAG
>NZ_LGDO01000253.1:0-1445 GCF_001279805.1 Streptomyces sp. XY431 | reverse complement strand
GGCCGGGGCGGGTGTGGGCGGCGCGGCCGGGGTGACCGGCGCGGCGGCGGCGGGCGCCGGGGCCGGCTGGTCGTCGACCGAGACGCCGAAGTCGGTGGCGATGCCGGCCAGGCCGTTCGCGTAGCCCTGGCCGACCGCGCGGACCTTCCAGGCGCCGTTGCGCTGGTAGACCTCGACCACGATCAGCGCGGTCTCCCGGCCGAGCGCCGGTGAGGTGAAGGTGACCAGTACCTCGCCGGTGGCGGCGTCGCGGACGGTCGCGGTCGGCTCGATGCCCGCGAAGGTGGCGCCGGCCTCGTCGGGGCTGGCGGTCACCACGATCTTGCTGATCCCGGCCGGGACGGCGGCGGTGTCGACGATGATGGCGTCCGGGCTGCCCGCGGCGGCCGGGCGGTGGGTCACCCCGGGCCCGTTGGGGGCGTTGTAGAAGACGAAGTCGTCGTCCGAACGGACCTTGCCGGCATCGGTCAGCAGCAGGCCCGAGACGTCCAGCGCCTTGGGTGCGGTGACCTCGACGGTCACCCGCGCGGCGGTCAACGGGGCGTTGCCGCCTTGGGTCAGGACCGTGGACACGAACTCCTCCTGGGAATGACGTGGTGCGGGGCCGGCCCCGGCGGTGGGGCGGCTGTGCCGACTGGCGACCACAGTAACGAACGAGGTCGGCCGGATGAGCCCGATCGGGCCGCTGACCTGTCGGGTTGTCCGACCGGAGCGGACCGGAGCGGACCGGGCCGGACGGCGGTGGTGCGGTGGTGCCGTGGCCGGTCAGCGGGCGGGTGCGGGCGCCAGTACCGGTGGGGATGCCGGCGCCGGTACCGGTGCTGGTGCTGTGGGGCTGGGGCGGACGTCGGTGCCGGTGCCGGTGTCGGACGGCGCCGCGAAGGTGCCGAGGGCGGCGACGGCGCGCGGCCGGTCGATCCCGAAGGCGCTGGCCTTCCAGGACTCGCTGCTCCGGGGTGCGGCGCGGCGCGGTGCGGGCGGGCGGATGCCGAGCACGGCGAAGGTGTACCGGCCGGGGCGGACGTCGGTGCCGGGCGGGGTGGTGAAGCGGTACACCGCCGCGCCGCGCTCCTGGTGGGTGGTGACCACGGCGCCGGCCAGGTCCGTCCAGACGGTGCCGGACCCGGGGGCCAGCGCGCCCGGGGCGAGCCGGAACTCGGCCTGGAGCGCGGTGAGCGGCTCGGCGACGGTCAGCGTGAGCAGGTGACGGGTCCCGTCGCGGCCGAGCGGCTGGACCAGGGCCGCGCCGGCGAGCGCCAGGTCGTCGGCGTTGTCGGTGCCGCCCTTCCCGCCCTTGTCACCCTTGTCGCCCTTGTCGCCGGGGCCACTGGCGCCGCCGGTGCCGCCCTTCTCGCCGGCCGTGTCGGTGCCGCCGGTCCCGGGGTCGGCGAGGATCTCGCCGGGCCGGTCGGGCGGGGGCGGCGTCGGGGTGCCGGGGACGGGGC
>NZ_LGDO01000252.1:0-1477 GCF_001279805.1 Streptomyces sp. XY431 | reverse complement strand
CGGAGGTCATCAGCCCCAGCTCGCGGGGGCGGACGGTCCGCAGGCTGCCGAGGCTGTCGCGGTGCAGCACCTCGCCCGCGTGCAGCCAACTCACGGTCTGGAGGCCCATGTGGGGGTGCGGCGGCACCTGCATGCCCGGCTCGTCCGCGATGTCGTCCGGACCGTAGTGGTCCACGAACGCCCAGGCACCGACCATCCGCCGCCCCAGGTTGGGGAGCAGACGGCGGACCACGGTGCTGCCGCCGAGCGCGGCCTCGCGCGGGGCGAGGAGTTCGTGGACGGGGCCGCCCGGGGTGTCGGCGCGGCCGCCGCGGACGGAGGGGTTGGGGCTGTCGGCGTCAGGCATGGTGGACTCCGTTGGCGGTGCGCGGGGCGGCCGGGACGATGGGGGTGCCGGCGGAGACGGCCCGGGTGACGGGGGTCCGGTCGGCGATGTCGAGCAGGCGGGCGCGCTGCGCCTCGTCGAGGTCGCCGATCAGGTCGATCCGGCGGGTGATCCGGACGGCCTTCTCGGGGCCCTTCTCGTAGCCGAGGTGGACGCGCACGGTGGTCAGCGGCCACTGCTTGCGCTGGGCGTACATCCGCAGGGTGATCGCGGTGCAGGAGCCGAGGGCGGAGAGCAGCAGGCCGACCGGGGTGGTGGCGGTGTCGGCGCCGCCGGCCGATTCGGGCTCGTCGGCGGCGAGCCGGTGGCGGCCGGAGCGGATGTCGACGTGGTAGTCGTCGGCGGTGCTGGTCGCGACGGCGGCGGCGGAGCGGACGAACTCGGCCGGCTCGGCGGACTGGGCCGGCTCGACGGCGTGCACGGACTGCACGGACGGCACGGGCGCGGCGTCCGGGGCTCCCCCGGCGGCCTCGGCGGTCACAGGCCGAACCGCTCGTGCTGGGCGGCCGGGACGAGGTCGTGGTAGTCCGGGTGCTTGGTCAGCCAGCCGCGGATGAAGGGGCAGTACGGCAGCACGGCGAGCGCACGGGCGCGGGCGTCGTCGAGCACGGCGCGGGCGAGGATGCCGCCGAGGCCCTGGCCGCCGAAGCGCGGGTCGATCTCGGTGTGGATGAAGGCGATCTCGTCATCGTGGCGGAAGTACTCGGCGAAACCGGCGAGTTCGCCGTCGGCGGTGATCTCGTAGCGGGACTTCTCGGGGTTGTCGGCGACGGAGGTCGTCGTCATGGCGTACTCCTCGGGGTCGGGCCCTGGCGTCGGAGTTAATTTATCATTCAACTAATGGTCGATCAAGGACCGCCGGAGGGGAATCCGGCGGTCGGCACCCCGGGCGGACCCGCGGCGGGGCTCAGGAGAGGGCGGGACTCAGGAGAGGGTGACCGGCGGGGGCAGCGGGTGGCAGCCGTCCCAGGACGCCACCTGGCCGGACGGGCAGGAGACCGGGCGCGGCGGCAGGCTCGGGGCCGGGCGGGGCGGCACCGTCCACTGGCCCGGGTCGGGGCCGTCGTCGGGGTCGGCGGGCGGCTTGGGGGC
>NZ_LGDO01000251.1:0-1498 GCF_001279805.1 Streptomyces sp. XY431 | reverse complement strand
CCCGCGAGCCCTTCCCCCGTCGGCCCCGCCCCCATCAGGCCGCCGCCAGCCGGTAGCCGCGCTTGGGTACGGTGCGGATCAGCTTCCCGTGCGGCCCGAGCGCCGCCCGCAGCCGCCCGACCGCCGCCTCGACGGCGTGCTCGTCGGCGGCCGCGTCCGGCCAGGCCGTGCGCAGCAGGTCGGCCCGGCTGAGCACATGCCCGGGGCGTTCGGCGAGCGCGCGCAGTACGGCGGCGCCGCGCGGGCTGAGCAGACGGCTCTCCCCGTCGACCAGGGCGGCGTTCCCCTGGAGGGTCAACCGGGTGCTCCCCAGGTCGAGTTCGCGGCGGCCCCGGCTCGGCAGGGTCTCCGCGAGCAGCCGGACCAGTGAGCCCAGCCGGCCGCGCTCGGGGAACTCCGCGGGCAGGCCGAGGTCGGCGAACGGCCGGGCGCAGAGCGCGCCGACGCAGACCGGCAGGACGTCCCCGCGCAGTGCGTCCAGCAGCGCGTCGCGCAGGCCGTCGGCGGCGGCCGTCTCGACGAACGCGCTGACCGCGGGGGCGCTGGTGAAGGCGAGGGCGTGGACCTGGCGGCGGACGGTCTGTTCGACCAGCCGCCGCACCGGGGCCGGGTCGTCCGGCGGGGCCCAGCGGTAGACCGGGACGGAGATCACCTCGGCGCCGCGTTCGCGCAGCGCGGCTGCGAAGCCGTCGAGCCGCACCCCGTGCTCCTGGACGGCGATCCGTCGGCCGGTCAGCGGGCGGGCGAGCAGCCAGGTCAGCAGTTCGTCGGTGGCCTCGGAGCCGGGGGAGAAGCCCTCGCCGAGGCCGCTGGCCCGGACGGCGCCGGTGGCCTTGGGGCCCCGGGTGAGGACGACGGCCCGCCGGCACGCGTCGGCGAGGGCGGCACCCCGGCCCCAGCCCTCGGCGGCGCTCATCCAGCCGCGCCAGCCGACGCCGGTGGTGGCGACCACGTAGTCGAGCGGCGCGGTCAGGCAGGACTCCGTCGCCCGGCGCAGCGCGAGGTCGTCGGCGAGCGGCATGATCCGCAGCACCGGCGCTTCGACGACCTGGGCGCCGCGCCGGGTGAGCAGCGCGGTCAGCTCGTCGCGGCGGCGGGCGGCGGTCACCCCGATGGTGAAGCCGGTGAGGGGCCCGGGCCGCGGGGTGGGGCGCGGTCCGGTGAGGGTGGTTGTTGCCATGGCCGAAAGGGTGCGGGCCGCTCGTTACGGGCTGATTGCCCGTCCGTCTCCCCGGGGTTAGCGAAACAGCCGCTCCCGTTACGGCGGATGTCCGAAGCCGCACCTCGGACGGTTCCGGGTGTGAGCGAGGCGTACCGCGGGCGCAACACGGCGGACCCGGAGGCGAAACGACCACCGGCGAAATTTCTCGGCACGCCCCCGGCACCGGGAAGCGCGACCACGCCCCCTCCACCCCTGCCCCATTCCCTCCGCCTCCGCCTCCGCCTCTGCCTCCGCCCCTCCGCCCCTCCCCCTCCGCCCCTCCGCACCACCCCGAGG
>NZ_LGDO01000250.1:0-1504 GCF_001279805.1 Streptomyces sp. XY431 | reverse complement strand
CGAGCCGGGTGAGGTGCAGGCCGTCCTGGCCGCGCACCCGGGCCTGGAACAGGTCGTGGTCACGGTCCGCGAGGACGTCCCGGGCGACAAGCGCCTGGTGGCGTACGCGGTTCCGGCCGGCGTCGACGCCGACGCGGATGAACTCGGCGCCAGTGTGCGGGAGTTCGCTGGTGAGCGGTTGCCGCAGTACATGGTTCCGTCGGCGGTGGTGGTGCTGGATGTGCTGCCGCTGACGGTGAACGGCAAGGTGGACCGCAAGGCCCTGCCCGCCCCGGAGTATGCGGCGGGTGCGGGCCGGGCGCCGGCGACGGTGCAGGAGGAGCTTCTGTGCCAGGCGTTCGCCGAGGTCCTGGGGCTCGATCGGGTCGGTGTGGACGACGACTTCTTCGCCCTGGGCGGTCACTCGCTCCTTGTGGTGTCCCTGGTGGCGAACCTTCGTGCGCGGGGCGTCTCTGTCTCGGTGAAGGCCCTGTTCCGGACGCCGACGCCGGCCGGGCTGGCCGGCGCTGCGGGGCCGGTCCAGGTGGTGGTTCCGCCGAACCTGATTCCCGAGGGTGCCGTCGGGATCACGCCGGAGATGCTGCCGCTGGTGGAGCTCACCGAGGCGGAGATCGGGCGGGTCGTGGCGAAGGTCGAGGGCGGCGCGGCCAATGTGGCCGACGTCTACCCGCTCGCCCCGCTCCAGGAGGGCCTCCTCTTCCACCACCTGATGGCGGACCAGGACACCGCGACGGATGTCTACGTACTGCCGTCGGTGCTGGGGTTCGACTCGCGGGAGCGGGTGGACGCGTTCCTGGAGGCACTGCAGTGGGTGATCGACCGGCATGACATCTGCCGCACGGCGTTCGTGTGGGAGGGCCTGGCCGACCCGGTGCAGGTGGTGTCGCGCCGGGTGGAGCTGCCGGTCCAGGAGGTCGTGCTGGACCCGCGGGGCGCCGACCCGGTGGAGCAGTTGAGGGCTGTTGCCGGATCGTGGATGGATCTGACCCGGGCGCCCCTGATGACGGTCCACATCGCGGCGGAGCCCGGCGGTGACCGCTGGCTGGCACTGCTGCGAACCCACCACCTGGTGCAGGACCACACCTCGCTGGATGTGCTGTTCGGGGAGGTGCGGGCGTTCATGTCCGGCCGTGCCGACACGTTGCCGGAGCCGCTGCCGTTCCGCGACTTCGTCGCCCAGGCCCGCCTCGGTACGCCGCGCGAGGAGCACGAGCGGTACTTCGCCGAGTTGCTCGGCGACGTCACCGAGACGACGGCGCCCTTCGGTGTGCTGGATCTGCACGGTGACGGCACCGCCGCGGTGCGCTGCCAGGTTCCCCTCGATGCCGAGGTGGCCGGCCGGGTGCGCGAGGTGGCGCGGCGGCAGGGTGTGAGCCCGGCGACGGTGTTCCACCTGGCGTGGGCCCGGGTGCTGGCCGCGGTGAGCGGTCGTGAGGACGTGGTGTTCGGAACGGTGCTGTTCGGCCGGATGAACGCGGGCGCCGGTTCGGACCGGGTGCCGGGT
>NZ_LGDO01000249.1:0-1524 GCF_001279805.1 Streptomyces sp. XY431 | reverse complement strand
GGGGCCGGCAGGCGCGGGGCTGACGAGGGTTGGGCCGGCAGGCGCGCCGCGTCCGTCGGCGGGGAGCCGACCGGTCCTGCTCGCGGTCGCGCACGGCAGCCGCTCCGCCGCAGGGGTGGCCGCGAACCGGGCGCTGCTGCACCGGGTCCGGCTGCTGCGCCCGGGCCTCGACGTCCGCTGCTGCTTCCTGGACCTCGCCCGCCCCGCCCTCCCGGAGGCGCTCGCCGCGCTGGACGGACGGGCCGCGGTGCTGGTCCCGCTGCTGCTCGGCGGCGGCTACCACCTGCGGGTCGACCTGCCCGGGGCGCTCACCGCCGCCGGACTGACCCGCCTTCCGCTCGCCCGAGCGCTCGGCCCCCACCCGCTGCTGGCCGCCGCGCTCGCCGACCGCCTCGCCGCGGCCGGTCGCCCGGCCGGCGCCGGGCCGGTGGTCCTCGCGGCGGCGGGCTCCTCCGACCCGGCCGCCAACGCCGACACCGCGCGGACGGCCGAACTGCTCGCCGACCTGCTCGCCGAGCGCCTCGGCGACGGCAGCCCGGTCGTCCCCGCCTACCTGTCCGCCGCCCGCCCGACCCCGCGGGAGGCGGTCGCCGCCCTGCACGCCGCCGGCCACCGCCACGTCGCCGTCGCCACCCATCTGCTCGCCCCCGGCTTCTTCGCCGACCGCGCCGCCGCCACCGGCGCCCGCTGGACGAGCGCCCCGCTCGGCACCCACGAGGCGCTCGCCCGGCTGATCGCTCTGCGGTACGACGAGGCCCGGGTCGAATCGCTCGCCGCCGCGCGCTGACCGCCGCGTCCCACGAGCGGGTTCAACCGGCTGGTCCCACTGGCGGGTCCCACCGGCGGGTTCAACCGGCGGGTTCGACCGGCGGGTTCAACCGGCGGGTTCAACCGTCAGGCGCGCCGCCGCCGGTGGTATGCGTACGTCAGCGCGAGGATCAGCGGCCCCCAGAGCACGAACAGCCCGCTCGTCACCGCGGCCAGCGCCCGCCACCAGCCGTTGACGAAGTCGACCTCCTGGAAACCCGCGAGCTCGAAGGTGGTGAGCACCCACTGCACGGTCAGCGCCGTGAACGCGCCGCCCGCCACCGTCCCGGCGGCCACCACGACCCATGCGGGCACCCGCTCGCCCCACGGCCGAACCAGCCCGGCGCAGAGCAGCGCGAAGGCCTCGGAGAGCAGGCTCAGCGCGAGGACGTAGGGCACCGTCACCCAGAGCGACAGGTCCTCGCGCGGCATGTCCATCCCCATCTGGAACCCGAACCCGAACGGCAGCCGCCACAGGCACACCGGCAGGGCGAGCAGGGGCAGCGCCCGGGCGGTGCGCAGCGCCCAGCCGGGGACGGGCCGTTCGGTGGCCGGGCTCACGGACGGCTTCGCCGCCGGCTTCGTGGCCGGGTCCGTCATCAGGTCCGTCGTCGGGTCCGCCGTCAGGTCCGTGGTCGGGTTCATCGCCGCTGTAGTCATGACTCCACCCTCCGCCCCGGCCGGTACCCCCGGGATCGTGCGCGGGCCCGCTCCCCC
>NZ_LGDO01000248.1:0-1561 GCF_001279805.1 Streptomyces sp. XY431 | reverse complement strand
GGACGCCGGGGGTGGCGCCGAACGGGGGTGCGGCGGCGACGGCGGGGACGACCTGGGTCGGCGGGCCGGCTGTGCCCCACTGGGCGCCGGGCGGGCCGGTGGCCGGGGTGACGGTGGCTGCCGCGCGCAGCTCGGCGACGAACTGCAGGCAGCTGGCGAACCGCTCCTCGGGGGCCTTGGCGAGAGCCCGGCCGATCACCTCGTCCACGGCGGGGGACAGGTCGGGCCGGTGCTCGCGCACGGTGGGCGGCGGGTCGTTGAGGTGGGCCCAGAGCAGGGCGAGGTCACTCTCCCGGCGGAACGGGGGTGCTCCGGAGAGCATCTCGAAGACGACGCAGCCGAGGCCGTACTGGTCGCAGCGGCCGTCCAGCGGGCGGCCGGAGATCTGCTCGGGCGCGGCGTAGTCGAGGGTGCCGACGATCTGGCCGACGCCGGTCAGTCCGCTCAGTGACAGGGACTTCTTGGTGAGGCCGAAGTCGGCGAGGTAGAGGTGTTCGGGGTGCTCGCTGTCGGTGCCGGGGGCGACGAGCACATTGCCGGGTTTGACGTCCCGGTGGACCAGGTCGTGGTCGTGCGCGGCGTCCAGCGCGGACGCGATCTGCAAGGCGAGCCCGGCGGCCCGCTCGACCGGGAAGGGGCCGCCTCGGGAGATGAGCCCGCGCAGGTCGCCGTGCTCGACGTAGCGCATCGCGATGAAGAGGATGCCGTCCGCCTCGCCCGCCTCGAACACCGGGATGATGTGCGGGTGGTCGATCGCGGCGGCGACCTGCGACTCGTGGATGAAGCGGCGTCGGAACACCTCGTTGCGGGCGAGTTCGGGGGCGAGCAGTTTGACCGCGACGGTGCGGCCCAGCCGAAGGTCCTTGGCCCGGTAGACGACGGCCATGCCGCCGCGGCCGATCTCCGCCTCCAGGCGGTACCCGGCGACCCGCCGTCCGACCAGGCCGGCGGGCAGGCTCGGCAGCGCGAGGGCGGCGTCGTCGTCGGGGTCCGCGTCCTGCTCCGCGCCCCGGTCCGCCTCCGGTTCCGCCGGCGGGTCGGGCCCGGGTCCGGGGCCGGCGGGAGCGGCCGCCGCGGTGGGACCGGCGTCGGGCACCTCGGTGAGCCGCGCCGCGGTGGGAGGGTGCGGGGACGGCTCGGCGGGCTGGTCCGGGGCAGGTGGCGGCTCGGCGGGCGGCTGCTCATCGGGCGGCTGCTCACCGGGCGGGGGCCCCGGGGGCGGTTCCGGGGGCGTGCTCACGGCCCCACCAGTCGGGTGGGCTCGCCGGCGTCCGGCGGCGGCGCGGCGTTCGGCGTCCCGGCGGCCGGCCTCCCGCTGTCGGGGAGCCGCGGCCGGTCGCCGACGGCGTAGGTGTGGAGCTGGAGGCCGTCGCAGTAGGACCAGCGGTCGTGCACCGGGTCGAACACCCAGAGCCGCTCGCCGTCGACGACCAGCCCGATCCGCAGGCCGCGCGCCCGGTCCCGGAAGGTCTCCAGGTCGACGCCGCCGGCGGCGAGGTCCTCCAGCAGTGAGCGGTAGCGGGCCAGGCCGCCCTCCGCCTCGGCGAGGGCGGGGCGGGGG
>NZ_LGDO01000247.1:0-3038 GCF_001279805.1 Streptomyces sp. XY431 | reverse complement strand
CCGAGACCGCCACTACCTCGACGTGATGCACAAGCACACGGCTTGACATCGCTGATTCCACAGAATGATCTTGTTGTTGTGGCCCTCGACGGCGCCGGAACTGTAGCGCAGACTCAAGCCGGCGATGACGGCGTCGAGGTCCTGGCCCAGGCCGACCGTGAAGGTGTGCAGGGCCGGGATCGAGTCGCCCTGCACTTGTGCGATCCAACCCTTGAGCTCGTGTCCGCGGCGGTTATTCATCAACTCGGCGAATGACCTGACGTGTTGGGCGGTGCGGTCCAGAGCGGGACACCGTGCCAGGACCTCCTTGAGCCTCTGGGCCTGGTCCTCGTCGAGGCTGTCGGGGTGGCGCGTGATCCAGCTGGTCACGTCCCTGGTCGAAGGCTTCCTGCGGGGCGGATCGGAGTTCGGGAAGGCCTCCCGTAGCTTGCGTGCGTAGGCCTTGACGACTTGCTCGCCGCCGGAGTAGCCGCGTTCTTGGAGTTCTTCGAACAGGCGGCGGGCGACGGTGCAGCCCTGGGCCCACCGCTGGTGGAGGTAGGGCTTGTAGGGGTCGAGGATGCTGGTGCGGCCCGTCCACTTGCCGACCAGCAGTTCGTCCGGGTCCGCGGCGTGGGCCAGGCGGCGGACGGTGTTGCGGGCCAGGCCCAGGCGGCGCGCGATCTCGCGCAGTGCCACCCCGGTCCTCAGGAGCGCGTGGACGGCCGCGTGCTGTTCGCGGATTCGGTCGGACAGGCGTCCGGTGCGGCGCGGCCCGGCTTCGGTCGACGCGGGCAGTGAGCCGTCCGCCGGCGGGGCAGGGTGGCTGGCGGCCGTCGCGGGTAGTTCGTGCAGCAGTGCCCGGTGGTGGACGACGGTCTTCTCGACGGCTTCCGCGAGGTTCTTCCAGATATGCCACCTGTCTGCAACGTGGATCGCGTCGGGGGCGCCGAGTCGTCCGGCTTCGGCGTAGGCGGCGGAGCGGTCGCGGCAGATCACCTGGACGCCCGGGTGCTCGGCCAGCCAGCGGGCGACGGTCTCGACGGTGCGGTCGGGCAGCAGGTCGACGGGCCGGCGCGTCTCGATGTCGACCAGGATCGTCGCGTAGACGTGCCCCTTGCGCAGTGCGAACTCGTCCACTCCGAGCACGCGAGGCGTCGTCGGTGCGCTCTCGGGTAACGCTCGTATCAGCCGCAGCAGCGTGGACCGGCTCACCGGAGCGGCGAGAGCGCCCGCCAACCGGGCGCCGGCACGGCCCGCGAGCATGAGGGCCACCTGCAGCAAAGCGGTCTGCAGGCTCTGGCTCCGCCGCCCGTGGCGGAAGGTCAGACCTGGGACCTGCTCGGCGAACGTCGCCTGCGGGCAGGCTCGTTGGCGGCACCGGAACCGGCGGACCTGCAATTCGATGACCACACGCCGCTGGCCCGCCGCCGTATCGTCCAAGCGGCGTACGTACCGGCTGTGGACCCGCGTCGAGGTGGTTCCACAGGCCGGGCACTCGGCCCGGCTGGTCGTCGCGGCGGCCTGGACGGTCACCAGCTCGTCTCGGATGACGATGGTGTCGAGGAACCAGAGGTCTTGGAGGAGCGCATCAGTCACGAGGGTTCATGATCGCGGTTTCGGTGACCCTCCGTGGCCCTGGCACGGAAAGTGATCCAGAACCATTTTTCAGAGACTGGCGACAGCTGGAGCATGGCGGTGGAGGCATCTGCCTACGCGGCGGGGGTTGCTTCGTCGATGGGCCTCAACTGCTTCGACCCGCAGGCACGGCAACTCCGGCCCTGACGACGGCCCGGGAGCGGTCGGACCTTTGCTGGCCTGCGTCGACCAGATTGTTTGAGACGGGTTGTCACCCCTTCGCGTGACAGTATCCGGCTCTCGGCCACGGTGGTCCGCAGGGTACTCCACCCCCGCAGTGACGGGGACGATCCCGGCAGGGCGGAGGTGTTCATGGACGGGTCCGCAGTGGTGGCCTCCGCCCGGGAGTGAAGCCGAACAGGGGACGGGCAGGCACCCGACCCGCCTCCCCGTTGCCGGTCGAAGGCGCGTTCGCGGCACGGCGCCGGTCGGGGACGACCGCCCGAGGTGCCGCGGACGGTCGTCCGCCGAAGTCCCAGGCCTCCTCGACCGCCGGCCCCTGCATGTCGAGCTTGATCAGACACGAGGCGATGACCCCCTCGTTGCGGCCGGACTCCTGCGACAGCTCGGCGAGCGACATCCCCGTCGACCGGCGCACCGGGACGGCGGGCGAGCGCAAGCGCCGGATGGCGCGGCTTCACATACCGCAGCTCCGGAGGCCGGGACGGTCGATGAACTATGAGCAACCGTCCGTACAGCCATACGTTCGACAACAGGTTTCGGCCGAACCGGGGCGGCCTGCAGTGAGCACCGCAGCTCTGTGTGCTGCCGGTTACCCTCCCCCGCGGTCTGCCCGGGGTCCCGGCCGTCGCGATCGAGACAACCGGCGGCCAGGGAGCGGGCCCAGCGCTGCGCGGTGCGCACCGAGACGCCAGCGGCCTGGGCGGGCCGGGCGGTGCCCTCTTTGGTGCCTCGGCCTGCGGGCCTGTTCAGGCCTGGGCAGAAGGCGAGATGGAGAGGCCGGAGGGCCCCGCTCTGTGAGCGGGGCCCTGTCGGTCAGCTCTTGGGTACGCGGAGCTTGTCCCAGCTGCCCTTGCCGGGCCAGCCGTCGGCGTTGGTGCCGGTGTAGCCGAGCTTCTGCTGCCACTTCTGGTAGGAGAGGCGGTCGGCCTCGGACCACTGCGGGCCGGCCCCGAGCTCGTAGGCGCTGCATCCTTCGGCGATCAGGCGCAGGCCCATGGCCGTCATGATCGGGCTGCGGGGGTTGTTCTGGAACCAGGTGACGCCGGGGAAGGGTTCGTACTGCAGGGTGCCCTGGCGAGGGACGCGCAGCTGGTCCCAGGTGGTGCGTCCGGGCCAGCCGTCGGCGTTGGCGCCGCTGTAGCCGAGCTTCTCCTGCCAGGCCTTGTAGGAGGCCTGGTCGGTCTGCGACCACTGCGGCCCCGGACCACTCGTGTACTTCCCGCAGCCCTCCTCGACCA
>NZ_LGDO01000245.1:0-674 GCF_001279805.1 Streptomyces sp. XY431 | reverse complement strand
TCTGGTCGTTGTTTGAGAACTGCACAGTGGACGCGAGCATCTGTGGCCAAGTTTTTAAGGGCGCACGGTGGATGCCTTGGCACCAGGAACCGATGAAGGACGTGGGAGGCCACGATAGTCCCCGGGGAGCCGTCAACCAGGCTTTGATCCGGGGGTTTCCGAATGGGGAAACCCGGCAGTCGTCATGGGCTGTCACCCATACCTGAACACATAGGGTATGTGGAGGGAACGCGGGGAAGTGAAACATCTCAGTACCCGCAGGAAGAGAAAACAACCGTGATTCCGGGAGTAGTGGCGAGCGAAACCGGATGAGGCTAAACCATGAGCGTGTGAGACCCGGCAGGGGTTGCGCTGATGGGGTCGTGGGATTTTTCTTGACCGGTCTGCCGGCCGGTCGGCGAGTCAGAAACCGTATGGGTAGTCGAAGGACATGCGAAAGGTCCGGCGTAGAGGGTAAGACCCCCGTAGACGAAATCTGTACGGCTCGTTTGAAGAACTCCCA
Organism: Streptomyces sp. XY431; assembly: GCF_001279805.1. NCBI lineage: Bacteria > Bacillati > Actinomycetota > Actinomycetes > Kitasatosporales > Streptomycetaceae > Streptomyces > Streptomyces sp. XY431. The sequence continues at coordinate 172 of NZ_LGDO01000245.1, read as the reverse complement.
AGTAGCACGGGGCCCGAGAAATCCCGTGTGAATCTGGCGGGACCACCCGCTAAGCCTAAATATTCCCTGGTGACCGATAGCGGATAGTACCGTGAGGGAATGGTGAAAAGTACCGCGGGAGCGGAGTGAAATAGTACCTGAAACCGTGTGCCTACAAGCCGTGGGAGCGTCG
>NZ_LGDO01000244.1:0-853 GCF_001279805.1 Streptomyces sp. XY431 | reverse complement strand
AGTTGCATGCCCAAGACCCGAAGCGGAGTGATCTAGCCATGGGCAGGTTGAAGCGGAGGTAAGACTTCGTGGAGGACCGAACCCACCAGGGTTGAAAACCTGGGGGATGACCTGTGGTTAGGGGTGAAAGGCCAATCAAACTCCGTGATAGCTGGTTCTCCCCGAAATGCATTTAGGTGCAGCGTCACGTGTTTCTTGCCGGAGGTAGAGCACTGGATAGGCGATGGGCCTCACCGGGTTACTGACCTTAGCCAAACTCCGAATGCCGGTAAGTGAGAGCGTGGCAGTGAGACTGTGGGGGATAAGCTCCATGGTCGAGAGGGAAACAGCCCAGAACACCGACTAAGGTCCCTAAGCGTGTGCTAAGTGGGAAAGGATGTGGAGTCGCAGAGACAACCAGGAGGTTGGCTTAGAAGCAGCCACCCTTGAAAGAGTGCGTAATAGCTCACTGGTCAAGTGATTCCGCGCCGACAATGTAGCGGGGCTCAAGCACATCACCGAAGTCGTGTCATTGCAGCATATAGGGCCAACGCCTGCTGTGATGGGTAGGGGAGCGTCGTGTGCCGGGTGAAGCGGCGGTGGAAACCAGTCGTGGACGGTACACGAGTGAGAATGCAGGCATGAGTAGCGATACAAGAGTGGGAAACTCTTGCGCCGATTGACCAAGGGTTCCTGGGTCAAGCTGATCTGCCCAGGGTAAGTCGGGACCTAAGGCGAGGCCGACAGGCGTAGTCGATGGACAACGGGTTGATATTCCCGTACCCGCTTTGAAGCGCCAACGCTGAACCAGGTGATGCTAAAGCCGTGAAGCCGGCCCGGAGTCTTCGGACAAAGGGACGTGGTGGAGCCGCTG
>NZ_LGDO01000243.1:0-1174 GCF_001279805.1 Streptomyces sp. XY431 | reverse complement strand
GAGCTGGGGGTGGCCGCAGAGACCAGCGAGAAGCGACTGTTTACTAAAAACACAGGTCCGTGCGAAGCCGTAAGGCGATGTATACGGACTGACGCCTGCCCGGTGCTGGAACGTTAAGGGGACCGGTTAGCTCTGATTCGTCGGGGCGAAGCTGAGAACTTAAGCGCCAGTAAACGGCGGTGGTAACTATAACCATCCTAAGGTAGCGAAATTCCTTGTCGGGTAAGTTCCGACCTGCACGAATGGCGTAACGACTTCTCGACTGTCTCAACCATAGGCCCGGTGAAATTGCATTACGAGTAAAGATGCTCGTTTCGCGCAGCAGGACGGAAAGACCCCGGGACCTTTACTATAGCTTGATATTGGTGTTCGGTTCGGCTTGTGTAGGATAGGTGGGAGACTTTGAAGCCGTGACGCCAGTCATGGTGGAGTCGTCGTTGAAATACCACTCTGGTCGTGCTGGATGTCTAACCTGGGTCCGTGATCCGGATCAGGGACAGTGTCTGGTGGGTAGTTTAACTGGGGCGGTTGCCTCCTAAAGAGTAACGGAGGCGCCCAAAGGTTCCCTCAGCCTGGTTGGCAATCAGGTGTTGAGTGTAAGTGCACAAGGGAGCTTGACTGTGAGACTGACGGGTCGAGCAGGGACGAAAGTCGGGACTAGTGATCCGGCGGTGGCTTGTGGAAGCGCCGTCGCTCAACGGATAAAAGGTACCCCGGGGATAACAGGCTGATCTTCCCCAAGAGTCCATATCGACGGGATGGTTTGGCACCTCGATGTCGGCTCGTCGCATCCTGGGGCTGGAGTAGGTCCCAAGGGTTGGGCTGTTCGCCCATTAAAGCGGTACGCGAGCTGGGTTTAGAACGTCGTGAGACAGTTCGGTCCCTATCCGCTGTGCGCGTAGGAGTGTTGAGAAGGGCTGTCCCTAGTACGAGAGGACCGGGACGGACGAACCTCTGGTGTGCCAGTTGTCCTGCCAAGGGCATGGCTGGTTGGCTACGTTCGGGAGGGATAACCGCTGAAAGCATCTAAGCGGGAAGCCTGCTTCGAGATGAGCACTCCCACCTCCTTGAGAGGGTAAGGCTCCCAGTAGACGACTGGGTTGATAGGCCGGATATGGAAGCCCTGTGAGGGGTGGAGTTGACCGGTACTAATAGGCCGAGGGCTTGTCCTCAG
>NZ_LGDO01000242.1:0-66170 GCF_001279805.1 Streptomyces sp. XY431 | reverse complement strand
CAGCGCCGGCCCCTCCTGCGGCACCGGCGGGAGGCCGCTCCCCGGCCGGATCCCCAGCAACTGCTCCCCGGAGAGGGCGAAGACGACCCGGCCGAGGCCGGCCTGCCGGAGCGCGGCCGCGCACATCGGACAGGGCTCGCAACTGGTGTAGAGGGTCGTCCGCGAGGCGGCTGCGAGGTCCAACTCCCGTCCGGCCCACCGGGCGAGCTTCAGTTCGGGGTGCGCGGTGAGGTCCCGGTCGGTGCGCGTGGTGTTGCGCTCCTCGGCCAGCACGGTGCCGTCCGGGGCGGCCAGCAGCGAGCCGAACGGCGGGTTGCCGAGGGTGCGGGCCTCGGCGGCGAGGGCGATGGCGCGGCGGAGCAGGGCGTGGTCGGCGGGGGTGAGCGTCATGAGGGCTGTTCCGTTCGGGTCGGCGCGAGGTGCAGCAGGTCGGCCACGGCGGCGAGGGCCTCCCGGGCCGGTCCCGGGTCGCGGGTCTGCTCCGGGTCGCCGTGGTAGGGGTCGAGAACGACGGTGTCGGCGCCCAGCAGCCGGAGCCGGGCGAGGTCGGCGGCGACCTGCTCGATGCTGCCCTCGCCCGCGAGGCGCTGCGGCCCGGCGACCGGCACGGTCGTGAGCCTGAGGGCGATCCGGGGCGCGAACGCCGGTGCCGGGAGCGCGTGTTCGTCCGCGTACGCCCGCAATCGGGGTGCGGCCTCGCACAGCCACGGCGTGGTCGGGCGCAGCGGGTGCCAGGCGTCACCGAGGCGGACGGCGCGGCGCAGGCCCGCGTCGCTGTTGCCGCCGACCCAGAGCGGGATCCGGCGGGTGCCGTAGTCGGCGGTGTCCGCCCAGGCGGTGCGCAGGCGGCGAAGGTGGTCGTCGGTGAGGCGGCCGCGCTGTTCGAACGGGACGTCGAGGGCGGCGAACTCCTGCTGCGCCCAGCCGATTCCGACCCCGAGGACGAGGCGGTGACCGCTCAGCGCGTCGAGATTGGCGGCCATCCGGGCGGTGAGGAGCGGGTGCCGGTAGGGAGCGATGAGGACGGTGGTGCCGAGCCGGACCCGCTCGGTGTGGGCGGCGAGCCAGGCGAGGGTGGTGAACGGCTCGTAGAACGGGCCGGGGTAGCGCACGGCGACGTCGGGGGTGATGGCGACGTGGTCCGAGACCATCAGCAGGTCGAAGCCCAGGCCCTCGACGGTCCTGGCCCAGGTGAGCAGGGCCGCCGGGTCGGTGCCGGGGCCGAAGTTGGGGACGTTCACTCCGATCTTCACACCCGAAAGCCTAGGGAGGGAGGGTGGATTGACTGAAGGGGCATCCACCGGTTCAGGGGTTGTTCCGCCGTGGAATCACCGGCAATCTGGGCTCATGACCGAGATTCTTGATGCGACGGACTGGGCGATCCTGGCCGAGCTCCAGGAGGACGGGCGGATCGCGTTCGCCGAGCTGGCGCGGAGGGTGAACCTGAGCGCGTCGGCCACGACGGAGCGGGTGCGGCGACTGGAGACGGCGGGGGTGATCACGGGGTACCGGGCCGAGGTGGACCTGGACCGGACCGGGTACCCGGTGCTGGCGGTGGTCCGGCTGAAGTACCCCGGGCCGGCGGCACGGCACGAGCCGCTGCGGCGGCTGCTGGAGGAGCGCTCGGAGATCCTGGAGTGCCTGCGGACGACCGGGGACGACTGCTACTCGCTGAAGATCGCGACCACCTCGATGGGGCATCTTGAGGAAATCGTCGACGAGCTGGCGCAGTTCGGGAGTACGACGACGAACCTGGTCCTGAGCCGCCCCCTGGCCTTCCGCGGCCCGGCGGTGCCCCGAGCGGGGGCGGCGGAGCAGTAGCAAGGATGCAATCGTTGGAGTGAGTCAGTGGCCGGGGCTGTCCTCCTCGTCCTCGCCGTGCACCTTCAGGGCGGTGATGACACCCGTGACGACGGTGGCGAAGGCGAGGGCGAGGAGGACGGCGAAGGCGGCGCCGATGAGGAAGTTCACGCGGGCCGGCCCGTTTCACGGAGGAGCGTGAGGAGGTTGAGGAGGGTGGCGACGGAGGTGTCGCCGAAGTCGACGAGGAGGCGTCCGTCGATGGTGCTGCCGTTGACGGCGGCGGAGCCCCACTGGATGCCGAAGGGCCTGCCCCGCTCGTGGAGTTCACGGAGGAGGGCGGTGACTTCGGGCTCGGTGTAGGTGCGGAGGTAGGGGTCCTGCGATTCGAGTGGGGTGTTCACGCGGCGGCATCCAGCTCGAACCAGACGACCTTGCCGTTCTTGAGGGGATCGGCGCCGAAGCGGTGGGTGAGGGCGCGAACGAGGTGGAGTCCTCGGCCCGACACCGCATAGGGGTCGGTGAAGGCGCGCGGCTCGGGCAGATCGGGACTGTCGTCGCAGACCGAGACCCGCAGCGTGCGGGGGCGCAGGGCGACGATGACGTGCGGGGCCTGGCAGCCGGCGTGCTTCCAGGCGTTCACGAACAGCTCGTGGAGGGCGAGTTCGGCGTCGGCGGCGGCGTCCGGCGGCCAGTCCGAGGCGGCGAGAAGGGCTTGCAGCTCACGCCGGACGACGGACCAGTCGGGAGGGTTGAAGGCACACATGGGGGACCTCCGGGAGACGGGGAGGAATGGATCACCTGCGAAGACAGGTGTCCGCTGCCGTGGAAGCGGACTCATTGACGCTTCGTCATGTGATCGGTGCAACACTGAGAGTAGGGGTGCGTATGGCAGAGTTGCAAGCCGATCGAAGAGTCTCCCCGGACTGGCGCTACCTCGGTGGCGCCGCGCAGGAGTTCTGCGCCACACTGCGCGCAGGTGAGGAAGGACAGTCGTGGGATACAAGGGGCCGATCAGCCAGCGGCAACGCCGATTCGGCGAAGAGCTGCAGCGTCTACGGACAGCGGCAGGCCTGTCCGCCGCAGAGGCCGGAGCCCTGGTCGGTATGCGAGGCCCGGCCGTGAGCCACACCGAGGCAGGGCGGATCACGTTGAACGCGGAGCGACTTGCGATCTGGCTGGACGCCTACGGCTGTACTGATCCGGTGTACCGCAGCGGGCTCGCGGACATGGCGCGCAGCACGGGCAAGGGCTGGTGGTCGGCGTTCGAAGACCGCGTGCCGATGCTCTCGCTGGATCTGGCGGAGGCCGAGGATCGGTCGATCCGAATCACCAACTACGAGATGCTCTACATACCCGGCGTTCTTCAGCTGCCGGCCTATGCCGAGGCCATCTACGAGGATTCTCAAGGCGACGGGAAGTGGGCGATCGCCGATGCTGTCGCGTTCCGCATGGAGCGGCAGCGAATCCTGGAGGAGGACAGGGAGCTCCACTTCGTCATTCATGAGGCGGCTCTGCACATGCGGTTCCCCGGAGACGAGGTGATGAGGGCCCAACTGCTCCATCTGCTCGACGTTGCGGAACGTCCGAACGTCACCATCCAGGTGCTTCCGTTCGCGGCGGTAAAGAAGCCTCCGAGCCCTGGTTCGTTCTTGTGCTGCGATCCGGGTTGCCTCGACCTGTCCACCATCGTTGTCGACACTCCTGCTCGTGCAGAGCATTACGGTGATCCTGAGACGATTGCTGCCTACTGGCTGAAGTTCGAGCAGCTGAAGGACCTGGCCCTGCCAGCTGTTGACGCGGCCGAGCCCCGACGCGGTACAGCGATGCGTGACTCGTGGGGCCTCCTGCATCACCTTCTCTATCTGATCCAAGTCTGAAAGGCCTGCGATGCCCGAGATCTTTTGGCAGAAGTCGTCGTTCAGTGGTGGTGATCCCGGGAACGCGTGCCTTGAGCTGGCCCATGGTGCGGCTGACCGGCGACTTCTTCGTGAGTCTGATGAGGCGGCAACGGTGCTGGCTATCGATGCCGATGCACTGCGTGTTCTCCTTCTCGCCGTCAAGGCCGGCGAGTTCGACCACCTCACCTGATCGGGTCGGTCCTGGATGCCTCCGGGCCGCACCATTGCAGCGGGCGGGCGCGGACAACCGTCCGCGACCGCCCGCTTCGCATGTCAGCGCGGGATGCCGCCGACCGGACGCTCGGGGGCTGTCCAGCCACGTGCGCAGTCGGCCGTCCGGTCGTACGGTGAGTCCGAACCGTGTCAGCTCGGGCCCTTCCTGTTCCCGTCACTACGTACGGGCTTGGCAGACCTTCCTCCCGAGAGCTACCTGTGCCTGCATGCTTCATCGCTTCCACGGTCGCTCAGTCCCGGGTGGAGAGGTGAAGAGAGCCCAGCTACTGCATTTGTTCCCTACGTGCTCCTGTTCTGAGAGGCATGCGATGTCCGAGATCGTCTGGCAGAAGTCCTCGTTCAGCGGCTCGAATGCGGGCGGCAGCTGCGTTGAACTTGCAAGGGGAGCGGCGGGCCTTCGCCATTTGCGGGAGTCCGATGACCCGGGGAGCATTCTGGTCACCGATGTGGAGAAGCTGAATTGCTTTCTGCTGGCCATCAAGGCCGGCGAGTTCGACCACCTCGTCTGAGCGGTCGGGCACTGGAGGGCCTCCTAGCCGTACGACGCGGCGGGCGGTCGCGGACAGCCGTCCGCGACCGCCCCAGACATCCGGCTCCCGGCTCCGGTCGACCTGTCGGTAGCCGGGCAGGCTGTACTCGTCGGGGAGTCAGACGGTGTCCGGGACGAAGGCGTGGCGCGGGGCGCGAAGAATGGATTCCACCTCGGTGAGGCGTGGGATTTTCCGCCCGGTTTCGATCTTGCTGATCGTGCTCTGGGACAGACCGCAACGCCGAGCGAGCCGGTCTCCGCTGAGACCGGCTCGCTTACGGAGATCGCGGAGCAACCGGGCCAGATCGGCCTTGGACCGATCCAGTTGCTCGGGGGCGAAGGTCACTCACCCGTGATCCTTCACGTACTCCAGGAAAGGAACGGACTCGGCGATCGCCAGCCGCTTCCAGGCCGAGTAGGGGGCGGCGTCGCCGTCGTGGATCCGGCGGCCGATCTGGGTGCCGTCCGGGCGGTAGTCCATCAGCACCGTACGGCGGTCGTCGAAGAGCCAGAAGTCCTGGTCGGGCAGGCCGGGGTTCGGACGGTCGGTGAGGTCGAGGATCCGTACGTCCTCCCCGGCCTCGACGTTGTGGCGGTAGTGCGCGAACTCGTAGCGCAGGTAGTCCGTCAGGGGGCGCGTCAGCACATGGACTCGGCCGATGCGCCGACCCGTTTCCCGGTATCCCCGGACACGTGCCGTCCAGGCTGCGGTTGCCTCGGCCGTCAGGGGCTCGCCGGCCAGGAAGCGACGGAGTCCTTCGTCTTCCTGCGGCATCGTGTAGACGGCGAGGGTCTCCAAGCGCCAGGCGTCGTACTCCATGGCGTCGAAGTACGCCCGCCAAGCGTCACCATCCAAGAACACGGAACGCCTCCCGCAGGATCTCCTCCGGGATCTCTCCCGATCCCTCGCCGCTGTCGCCGCGTGTGAGGCGGATCAACCCCTGCTTGGCGGTCATGGTGAACCCCCTTGTAGGTGTGCCTGGTTGAACATCGAGAGTGACGTTACGCGCCGTGGCCGGGCGGTGACCATCCGGCGAGGCGGCTATTCCCGTTCTCGCCTAAAGATCTTGCGTGGAGCAGGAAGTCGGCCCCGTCGACTTCCTGCTCCACAGCGGGTGCACGGTCAACCCTTCAAGCGCAGGGCGTAGTAGGCGTGCAGGGCAGCGTCGGCGCCGGAGCCGGTGGCGGTCATGATGCGCTGGCCGCGGGCCGACCGCACATCGCCGGCCGTGAGAATCCTGGGGTGCTGGCGGTCGGGTGGGCAGTAGCCGTCCTCGCCCCGGACCAGGGTGCCGGGCAGAGCAGCGGGGCGGACGCCCAGGTTCACGAAGACCATGCCGGGCGCGAAGGTGCCCAACTCGCCCGCCCCGCCATGACGTGGCCCTTGGGGGAGTGGCGGAGGTCGAGAGCCTCGGTCTCCAGCAGGGTGACCCGCGGATCGTCGCGGACCTCCTCGGCCTTGTAGGCGTCGCCGGGCGGGTGCGGTACGAGCAGGTCGAGCGATACGCCGGGGTGGGCGCGCAGCAGTGTGCCGAGAGGCCGGTCGGCGCCGAGGACAAGGGCGCGGCGGCCGGTCAGGAGTGCGGCGTCCGCCTCCCAGAGCGGCGGAGGGTCGTCAACGGCGGAGGTGAGCCAGGCGGCCTCCTCCGGCCGGGCCGCGCGGACGCCGGTGGCGACGATCGCGTACCGGCCGCGCACGGCGGCTCCCGGGGCGGCGAGGTGGACGGTCACGCCTTCGTCGTCGGCGTGCAGTTCGGTCGCCGGGGTCCCGAGCAGGAGCTCGCAGGAGTCGGCGACCCGTCGGACGTCCGCCGCGACGGCGTCCGCGAAGGCGGTGCCGGTCGCGAAGCCGAGCACATTGCTCACCGCCGGGACGCGCCGCAGGGTGGCGCCGAGTTCGCGCCGTTCGACCAGGGCCGACCGCAGCCCGACGCTCGCCGCCATCACCGCCGCCGCACAGCCCGCGGGCCCGCCGCCCACGATCACCAAGTCGTACGTCACCACGCCGCACACCCCTCAGTCGTCGGCGACCGACACCCGGTCGCCCGATCCCGCCCGCATCGCGCAGCGTAGTGCGGACCGGGAGGAGAGGGAGGGGGACCGGCCGACGCCCTGGTGAGGGGTGCCGGCCGGTGGGGGATCAGCTCTGCGGCGGGGCCGGCGGCTGGTACGGGGCGGCCGGGGCAGCCGGGGCAGCCTGGTACGGGGCGGCCGGAGCGGCGGCCTGGTACGGCGAGGGCTGGGGGTACTGCCCACCCTGCGGGTACTGCGCACCCTGCTGCGGGTACTGCCCACCCGGCGGGTACTGGCCACCCTGCTGCGGGTACTGCACGTTCGGCTGGTAGGCCGGGGCGGCGGGCGCGGCCGGGGTCTGGGAGCGCGTGACCATCGCCTTCACCGCGTTGATTATCAGCAGCACCGGCAGGATGAACGCCTTGAAGAAGATCACGTAGCTGGCGCCCTCGAAGACGAACGCCAGGTAGTACGCGTAGCCGGCGAAGCCGATGCCGACGAGCACGTTGAGGAAGCGCCAGCCGGCCTTCAGTCCGCCGAGGTTGACGGCGCCGATGACCAGCAGGGCGATGCCGCTGACGGCCAGCAGGATGACGTACCAGGAGAAGAGCGGGTCGACGTCGAAGTCGAGGTTCACGAGTGGTTCCTGTTGTTGCCGGGATCGGGCGGACGCGAACGGGCGGCCGCCGGGGGACGAGTGGGGACAGTACTGGAGTGGGACGACATCCGTCCTCACGATTTCATCACGGTGTCATCGCCGAATCCGCCCGGCGAACCTCCCTTCCACCCCTTGAAAACCGCTCAGGAAGCGTCCGTGCGTTCGGATATGATGCGCCCGTCGCTGGTGGTTGGGGGGCGAAGCAGCGACCCGGGTGAGAGTCCCGGAGCGGCCTCCCACCTCGGCGAAACCGCCCTGCTGCCGGGTTCGTCGGGTTCGCCCGCCTTCTTTCCGTGAGGTCCCCCGTGCGTATTCAGCACCGCAGATCCCTGGCCCTCGCCGCCGCTGCCACCCTGGTCTCGGGCGCGGCCCTGACCGCCGCCCCCGGTGCGGCCGCGCTGTCGCGCTCCGGCGGCACCGGCGGTGCGGTCCTCGGCGCCCCCGGGTCGGGCACCCCGGGGCCGGTCGGGACCCAGGAGCGGCGCAGCCCGGTGACGATCACCGTCGCGGGCTTCCCCGGCACCCTGACCGCCGGCGGTCCGGCCGCCGAGTTCACCGCCACGCTGCGCAACTCCGCCGACCACGCGGTCGACGTCACCACCGGCTTCGTCGTCGCGAACGTCGACGCCGGGATCCGCGAGAACCAGCTCACGCTCGACTACCAGTCCCCCGGCGGGGCCTCGTGGAAGCCCGCCGCCCACGCCCCCGGCGCCGGCACCGGCGCCACCTGGAACCTCGACACCTTCGCCACCCGGCTGAGCCTGCCCGCCGGCGCCTCCGCGACGTACCGGCTGCGGCTGGCCGCCACCGCCGACGCGCCCGCCGGCCGGGCCACCGGCGGGTTCACGGCGGTGGTCGCCGACCCGACCCTGCCGCCGGAGACCCGGATCACCGAAGCGGCGAGCCCGCAGCGGGAGTTCACGGTCGCCGCGGCCGGCCCCACCGGGACGCCGACGACCGCCCCGGCGCCCGGCGTGCCCTACCTCGGTCTGGACGCGGTGCCCGGCTCCTTCACCGCGGGCGGCGAGTCGAAGCCGTTCCGGCTGACGCTCACCAACCGCAGCGGCAAGGACGTCGCCTTCCTGCCCGAACTGACCTTCCGGGGCAGGGCCCTGCCCGCCGCCGAGGCGGTCAGGCTGGAGTTCCGGGCGCCCGACGGCGAGTGGCTGCCGGCCGTGGACAGCGGCCAGGGCGGGTCCGGGCGGCTGACGCTGACGCTGCGCGCGGGCGACCGGGAAGCCTCGCTGGTGCGGCTGCGCGACGGCGAGTCCCGGACGCTGAACGTGCGGCTCGCGTTCGCCCAGGACGCCCCGGCCGGGGTGCTGTCGCTGCTGCCGACCGGGAACAGCCTCCCGGCGGTCGGGACCGGCACCGGGGTGCCCGCCGCCGGATCGGCGGTCGACATCACCGTGGCCGCCCCCGCGCCGTCCGCCCCGTCCGCCGTGCCGAGCGCCCCGCCCGCCGAGGCCGGCGGCTCGCCGTCCGCCCCGGTCGCGCCCCCGGCGGCCGAACCGCCCGCGCCCGCCACCACCGCGCCCGGGGTCGGACTGGCGGCGGTCACCCCGTCCGCGGACCCGAGCGGCACACCGGCGGCCGTCCCGGTCGCGGAGGTCACGCAGACGCCGCCGAGTGCGGCCGCCGTCCCGGCTCCGGCCGTCACGGTGACCGTGGCGGCGCCCCCGGTGCCGTCCGTGGACCTCGCCTCGACCGGCGGCTCGTCCACCAACACCCCGATGGCGATCACCGGTGCCACCTCGATCGCGATGGGCATCGGCACCCTGGTGGTGGCCCACCGGCGGCAGCGGACCCGCCCGGCCGCCGTGCGGACGCCGCTGCCCGCCGGGGGACCGGCGACGGGACCGGGCCCGCACCCGGTGGCGGGCGGTCCGGTGGCGGGCGGTCCGGCGGTACGGTCGGGGGCGGCTCCGGCCGTCCGGCCCGCGCCGAGCTGGGCAGCCCGTCCGGCCGCCGGCCCGGCCACCGGTCCGGCCGCTGGTTCCGCCGGCCCTGCCGGCCCTGCCGCGAGCTGAGCCGGACGGCCCGGCCGTCCCCGACGGGTGTGACCCCCGGCCCGCGCGACCGCCGCGCGGGCCCGACGGACAGGAGTGACCGCGGCATGGCCGACCACGAGGTGCTGTACGTGTTCTGCGGCCCGGACGGGACGCACGGGAACGCGCTGGGCGTCGTCCGGGACGGCGCGGCCGTGCCCGCCGAGGCGGACCGGCAGGCGATCGCCCGGCGGCTCGGCTTCAGCGAGACGGTGTTCGTCGACGACCCGGAGAGCGGCGCGATCGACATCTACACCCCGACCCTGCGCCTCCCGTTCGCCGGCCACCCGTGCGTCGGCACGGCCTGGCTGCTCGGCGTGGACCGGCTGGTCACCGCCGCGGGCGTGGTCGCGGTGCGGCGCGACGGCGAGTTCACCCGGGTCGCGGCTCCGGCCGCCTGGGCGCCGCCGCGCACGCTCCGCCGGTACGCGACGGCGGCCGAGGTCGACGGGCTGGCGGTGCCGCCGCCGGGCGAGTGGATCTACGCCTGGGCCTGGCAGGACGAGGCGGCGGGCACGGTCCGGGCCCGGGCGTTCCCCGGCCGGGACGACGGCATCGACGAGGACGAGGCGACCGGCGCGGCCGCGCTCCTGCTGACGGCCGAGCTGGGCCGGGGGCTGACGATCACCCAGGGGCGCGGCTCGCAGCTCGTCACCGGGATCCCCGGGGAAGGGCTGGTCGAGGTCGGCGGCCGGGTCCGCCGCGCGGACCGGTAGCGCGACCCGACAACGAGGGCCGGAGGTCAGCCGCGACGGGCGGGGCCCGGCGAGCCGAGGCTGAGCAGTGGTTCGGCCTTCCGCCCGGAGTGCGCGGCCGGAGCGGCGGCGGCCCTGGGCGGGGCCGGCACGGCGGCGGGCGCGCTGTCCGGGACCGGAAGAGGAGCAGGAGTCGGAGCCGGGTCGGGCTGCGAGGCGTGGTCGACCGGGCCGAGGGGGCCCGCCTCGCGCCGCAGGAGCAGGGCCCGGCCGGCGGGGACCAGGGCGAGGTGGGTGGCCGCGACGCCGACGACGGCGAGCAGTATGTGGTCGACGTTGAGCACGTGCCCGGGCGCCCACGAGGAGAGGAACTCCAGTGCCGTGGCCAGCAGGGCCGAGGCGCCGGTGGTGCGGAGGAAGGACGGGAGCCAGGGGGCCCCGAGCCGGCCGCCGGCGAGCGGGAGGAGGACGCCGAGCGGGGCGGGCAGCAGCAGCTCGCCGAGCAGCTGGCCCGCGGAGGAGAAGCGGAGCGAGGCCAGTGGCGTCAGGTTGGCGTCGTAGACCCAGGCCACCGGCAGCGGTCTCAGCACCAGCCAGCCCATCAGCAGCAGGTGGAGGGCGAGGCCGAAGAGTCCCACCGCCCGTAGTCGACGCCGGTGGTGCTGGACGGCCGTCGCCCGTCCGGTCTCGGTCCGCACGTCGGCACGCTCCTCGCGTGTCCTGGTGCCATCTCGCTGCACGGGGGGAAGGACGTGTTCCGGCGGCGTGACGGTTCCACACCTGGTGCGAACTTTGCGTCGCACGCCGGGGGCGGGCCCCCGCCCCGGGCGGAACCGCCGGGTGAACTCCCCCCGGCGGCCCTCCCGGACGTATCGGCGACCGGCCCCTGCCAGCGACCGGCCCCTGCCGGTGACCTGCTCCACCGGCGACCGCGCCGCTACCGGCAGGGCGGCGCCGTGGTCGAGGCGGAGGGCGACGGCAGCGCGCCGAACACGTTGTCCGCCGGACCCGTCGGAGCAGCCGAGGGCGCCGAGGCCGCCGGCGACACCACCGAGGGCGACGGCGAGCCGCCCGTCGGGGCCGCCCGCACCGGGGTGGTGGGCACCGGGGCGGCGGGCGCAGCCGCCGTGGGCGTAGGCGCGCCGTGCGCCGCCGCGGCCTGCGGCGGGCCGCCGACCGCCCCGGACGGCGTGCTCGGGGCCGTGGGTATCCGCGCCACCGTCGGACAGGCGGTCCGGCTGGCCGGCGCACCCGCGTCGACCGGGACGGCCGTCGGACGGATGCCGCAGCCGGCGGCCAGCACGGCCAGCCCCACCAGCGCGGCGGCGGCGAACGGTCGCCGCAGCGGGCTCGTTCCTCGGGTCACCGGGCACTCTCCTCGGCAGTGTCGTCGGACGCCGGCGGAGGCGGCGGGGCCAGCGGCAGGGTCAGCGTGAACACCGCCCCCACCTCGCCGTTCGCGGCCGTGATGGACCCCCCGTGGATCTGCGCGTTGGCCATCGCGATGGACAGGCCCAGGCCGCTGCCCTCCGAGCGCGCCCGCCCCTTGTCGGCCTTGTAGAAGCGGTCGAAGACGTGCGGCAGCACGTCCTCCGGGATGCCCGGACCGCTGTCCGACACCGCGACGACCACCGTGTCGCCCTCCTCGCGGACCCGCACCCGCACCGGCGAACCGCCGTGCTTGAGCGCGTTGCCGATCAGGTTGGCGAAGACCACGTCCAGCCGGCGCGGGTCGACCACCGCCAGGATGCCGCGCGGGGCGTCCAGCTCGACCGCGTCGTACCAGGCCCGGCCGTCGATGCAGGACATGATCAGGTCGGCGATGTCCACCTCGTCGGCGACGAGCCTGGCGGTGCCGGCGTCGAAGCGGGTCACCTCCATGAGGTTCTCCACCAGGTCGGAGAGCCGCCGGGTCTCGCTGACCACCAGGCGCACGGCCGGTTCGATCATCGGGTCCAGCGACTCCGCCTCGTCCTCCAGGATGTCCGTCACGGCGGTCATCGCGGTCAGCGGGGTGCGCAGCTCGTGCGACATGTCGGCGACGAACCGCCGGCTCTGCGCCTCGCGCGCGCTCAGCTCCTCGACCTGCCCGTGCAGCGACTCCGCGGTCCGGTTGAAGGTCCGCGCCAGGTCGGCGAGTTCGTCCGAGCCCTCGACCTCGAGCCGGGTGTCCAGATGGCCCTCGCCGAGCCGCCGGGCCGCGTCGCCCAGCCGCTTGACCGGCCGCAGCACCGTCGCCGACGCGGCCTGCGCCAGCAGCGCCGAGCCGATCAGCGCCAGCAGGGTGGCGATCGCCAGCGACCAGCCGAGCGTGTTCAGGTCGGCCCGCTCGTTCTCCAGCGACTTGAACATGTACGCGGTCGGGCCGGTCGTCACCACCTTGGTGCCGCCGATGACGAACGGCCGCCCGTCGAGGTTCTGCCGCTGCCAGTACAGGTGGTAGGTGTACGGGTTGGACTCGGTGAGCTCGCGCGGCTTGCCGACCGCCGTCCGCAGCGCGGTCGGCACACTGGCGATCGTGTACAGCGCCGGGCTGGACGAGGCGACGCAGTTCGGCAGCGCCGGATCGGCCACCACCACGTCGTAACTGAGGCCGGAGCTGGCGACGGTGCTCGCGAGCGCGTTCAGGTCCTCGCAGGTGGCGTTCAGCGGCAGGTTCGACACATTGCGGCTGAGCGAGACCCGGAAGTCGTTGAGCGCGGTGTCCTGGGCCCGCTTCAGCACCGCGTCGCGGTTGAGCCAGTACGCGATGCCGGACGCCGAGACGGCGGTGGTCAGCGCGACCGCGGCGAACACCGCGATCAGCCGCACACGCAGCGAGCGCAGCCGGCGCCACGGGCCGGAGGAGAACCGGGCCGTCGTCTGTTGGTCAGTCACAGGAGCCTGTCGTTACGGAGGTCATCAGCGCGCGCGGCGGGATATCGCCGGCGCCGGACGGAGGTGGGCGGGTACGTCGGCCGGGCCGGTCACGCCGGCGGGTCCAGCCGGTAGCCGACCCCGCGCACCGTGCGGATCAGCGTCGGCGCCGAGGGCACGTCCTCGACCTTGGCCCGCAGGCGCTGCACACAGGCGTCCACCAGCCGGGAGTCGCCCAGGTAGTCGTGCTCCCAGACCAGGCGCAGCAGTTGCTGCCGGGACAGCGCCTGCCCGGGCCGCCGGCTGAGCTCCAGCAGCAGCCGCAGCTCGGTCGGGGTCAGCTGGAGGTCCGCACCGTCCTTGGTGACCGTCATCGCCGCCCGGTCGATCACCACGGTCCCGTACACGGACGAGTCGGAGCTCTCGCGCTCGCCGCGGCGCAGCACGGCCCGGATCCGGGCGTCCAGGACGCGGGGCTGCACCGGCTTCACGACGTAGTCGTCCGCGCCCGACTCCAGGCCGACCACGACGTCGATGTCGTCGGACCGGGCCGTCAGCAGGACGATCGGCAGCTGGTCGGTGCGGCGGATCCGGCGGCACACTTCGAAGCCGTCGATTCCGGGCAGCATGACGTCCAGCACGATGAGGTCCGGCCGCTGCTCCTTGAAGAGCCTCAGGCCGTCCTCGCCGGACGCGGCGGTGGCCACGCGGTGGCCCTGGCGGGTGAGGGCGAGTTCGAGGCCGGTGCGGATGGCGTCGTCGTCCTCGATCAGAAGGAGGAAAGGCACGGCCTCATTCTGGCTCACCCGGAGCGGCGAATCACCCCCCACCGTCCGCCCGGGGGCCGCACCCGTCCCGTCCGCCGCGCGACCGGGAACCGGAATGCCCGCCACCGGCGTCCGTCAACGGCGGGACAGCGCCGGGACGAAAGCCCCGGCCCTGTGACAGCCCTGTGACAGTCGACGGACAGCGCCATCACAACCGGCGGGCAGGATTTTCCATGTCGCCGCAGGACAGCGGGCCAATCGGCCCACTGGACGGCGGCGACGGAACCGCTCGAACCGATCCAGAGGGGGCGCACGATGAACGCCACGCTTCAGACCCGGACCAACCCGGCCGTCCGGACCGCGCGTTCGTCAGCGACCTCCCACCGGAGCCGGTTCGAGACCGGGGCCGAGGAGGCCTCCGGTGCCGTGATCGCACGGGGGTGCGCACACAGCACCGGTGGAAGCACTGTTGCCCGCCGGGTGAGCGGCGGCAGCAGGACGGGGGAGCTGTACGGGATCGGCCACCGGGGGAACACGGCCGACTCCGCCGCGACCTTGACGCTGCGGGGGATCCTCCCCGTCCGCGTCGAGGGCACGGACGCCCCGGCGGGGAACCGGGGCATCGTGGGAACCGGCCTGC
Organism: Streptomyces sp. XY431; assembly: GCF_001279805.1. Taxonomy (NCBI): domain Bacteria; kingdom Bacillati; phylum Actinomycetota; class Actinomycetes; order Kitasatosporales; family Streptomycetaceae; genus Streptomyces; species Streptomyces sp. XY431. The sequence continues at coordinate 52,029 of NZ_LGDO01000242.1, read as the reverse complement.
GGAAGGCCGACTCGGGGGAGTCGGCCGGCCGCGAGGCCGCCGGTGCGACGCTGCTGCGGCTGAACCCCGCGGCGGCCCGCACCACCGAGCAGACGGCGGGCGGGGCGGCGTTCACCGCGGCGCAGGGCGAGCGCCCGGCGGTCGCGGAGGACCACGTCACGGAGTTCACCGCCTACGTGCGGGAGCGCCGCGCCTCCCTCTACGCCACCGCCTACCACCTCACCGGTGACCGCTACGAGGCCGAGGACCTGCTGCAGAGCGCGCTCTTCAGCACCTACCGGGCCTGGGGCCGGATCACCGACAAGGCCGCGGTGGGGGGCTACCTCCGCCGCACCATGACCAACCTGCACATCTCCGCCTGGCGGCGCCGCAAGGTCAACGAGTACCCGACCGAGGAGCTGCCGGAGACGGTCGGCGACACCGACGCGATGGGCGGCACCGAGCTGCGCGCCGTGCTCTGGCAGGCGCTGGCCAAGCTGCCGGAGAACCAGCGGACCATGCTGGTGCTCCGCTACTACGAGGGCAAGACCGACCCGGAGATCGCCGACGTGCTCGGCATCAGCGTCGGCACCGTCAAGAGCAGCATCTGGCGCGCGCTGCGCCGGCTGCGCGACGACGAGCACCTGAACACCTCGGGCGACACGATCCGGGCGTTCGGCGAGCTGGTCGCGTAACGCGACCGGGACAGACTCCCGTCGGGGGACGGGTAGCAGGACGGACACGGACCAGGCGGCGCCGGCTCGGGGGAGCGGCGGCGCAGGGGGGAGCCGTGACCGTCCGGGGAAGGCGGCGGGCCCGGTGCGGGGGAGACGCACCGGGCCCGCCGTTCCGCGTGCCCGGCGCACCCCGCGCGGGGCGACCGCCGTTCGGACCGCTGCTTCAGGGCCGTCGCTTCGGGCTGCTGCTTCGAGCTGTCGTTCGGGTCGTAGCTTCGGGCCGCAGCTTCGGGCCGCTGTTCAGACCGCCGAGAGCTCCCCGGCCCGGGCCGCCGCGCGGATCCGCCGCTCGGCCTCGGGCCCGGCGCACGGACGCGCCCCCAGCGCGACCTGGCGGCCGACGATGCCCCGCTCGGCCCGCATCAGCCGCCAGCCGCGCCGCACCAGCACGGGCAGCGACTTGCGGCCCTCGCGGACGTCCCGGCGCAGTCGCCACCAGGCGGTCGTGAGCGCGCCGTTGCGCAGGCACAGCGCGTCGCCCAGCAGCTCCGCGGCGGCGCAGTCGGACGTGATCTCGGCCGCGAAGATGCCCTCGGCGACGAACGCGGTGGCCCCGTCGAGCTCCAGCACCCTGGTGGAGACCCGGCCGTTGTCCGGGATCGAGTACACCGGCACCTCGGCCCGGCCCGTGTCGCACAGGGCGCGGATGGCCGCCAGGGCCTGGTCGCGGTGCCAGGCCAGCGGGGAGTCCCAGTCCACCGAGCCGTCGGGCAGCAGGGGCAGGCTGGGGTCGTCGCCGTCCTTGTAGAAGTCGTCGAGCTGGAGCACGGGCAGGCCGCTGCGCTCGGCGAGCGAGGACTTCCCGGAGCCGGAGGGTCCGGAGAGCAGGACCACCCGGGCAGGGGCTATCGACACAGGGTTCAGCGGGGAGTCACTCACGGGACACCAGTCTGACGCATCGGGGCCCGATGCCGAAACCCTGCGGATCACACCGTCCGCGCGACCGCCGGGCCGAGGAGCGAGGCGTGCAGCAGCGGCAGGTACCGGCTGTCGACCTGGAGGTACACCGGGTGATCGGCGCCGGGCGCCCGGTACGCGGTGGCGGCCCAGTCCTGGTCGTGCCAGGCGTCCGGCTCGGGGGCCTCGAAGGTGCCGCCGACGGCCAGTTCGAGCCGGTCGCGGTCGCGCGCGGTGAAGGTGGCGGCCGGGGCGCCGGGGGTGAGCCGCAGCTTCCCGGCGACGTAGCCGGGCCGCTCGTCGGCGCGGGCCGAGCAGGGGATCCGGACCGGCCGCCCGGCGGCCAGCCGGCGCCTGGCACGGGCCACCCGCAGCGTGCGCAGGAACCCGTCCGCGACCAGTGCCATCAGCTCGCCGGCCAGCTCTCCCATGGACCTTCTCCCCCTCGGTGCGCGGTGTCGCCCCAGTCTGCGCGGCCGCCCCGGGCGCCGGCAGCGTCGAACGGCTCGACCCGGCGCGACGAAAGTCGACGGCCGGGACCGGCCGGGACCGGCCTAGCGCGGCTGCGGGCGGGCCCGGGAAATACGACGGACCCGCGCCAGGGGGGGAGAGGCGCGGGTCCGTCCTGTGACCGTCCGGGCCCTGGGGGGGTGAGGGCACGGGGGACGGCCAGTCTGTGGAGTTGTCACCGACTCGCGGTCACGGAGCGTAGCAGCTCCGGGGGTCCGTCGGTCAGATACCCATCGGGTGCCAGACCGTCTTGGTCTCCAGGAACGAGAGTAGCCGGTCCGTTCCGGGAGCATTGGTCCAGTCCTGGGCGAACGGGTCCGGTTCCGGCCGGATCACCCGCTTCAGGGTATCCGCGGCCAGGACCTCCAGGCCGCCCGCCGCGCCGGGACCGTCGGCGGCGATCGCGCCGGTCAGGTCCAGCGCGTTGACGTCCTGGTGCGAGGCCAGGGTCGGCGCGATGTCGGCGGTCCGGCCGGACAGGATGTTGACCACGCCGCCGGGGACGTCCGAGGTGGCCAGCACCTCGCCCAGGGACAGCGCGGGCAGCGGCGCGTCGGCCGCGGCCGCCACCACCACGGTGTTGCCCGTGGCGACGGCCGGGGCGATCACCGAGACCAGGCCGAGCAGCGAGTGACCGTAACCGGCCTGCGGCGCGACGATCCCGACCACACCGGTCGGCTCCGGGGTGGAGAGGTTGAAGAACGGACCGGCGACCGGGTTGGCGCCGCCCGCGATCTGGGCCACCTTGTCGGTCCAGCCCGCGTACCAGACCCAGCGGTCGATCGCGGCGTCCACCAGGGCGGCGGCCTTCTTCGCGCCGACGCCCTCGGAGAGCGCCACCTCGGCGGCGAACTGCTCCCGCCGGCCCTGCAGCATCTCGGCGACCCGGTACAGCACCTGGCCGCGGTTGTACGCGGTGGTGCCGGACCAGCCCTTGACCGCCGCGCGGGCGGCGACGACCGCGTCGCGGGCGTCCTTGCGGGTGCCGAGCGGCGCGTTGGCCAGCCACTCGCCCTTCGCGTCCGTCACCTCGTACACCCGCCCGCTCTCGGAGCGCGGGAACTTCCCGCCGACGTACAGCTTGTAGGTCTTGAGGACATCAAGACGGCTCACGACATCAGACATCGAGGTAGGCCTCCAGACCGTGCCGGCCACCCTCGCGGCCGTAGCCCGACTCCTTGTAGCCGCCGAACGGCGAGGTCGGGTCGAACTTGTTGAAGGTGTTGGCCCAGACCACGCCGGCCCGGAGCCTGCTGGCCGTCCAGAGGATGCGCGAGCCCTTCTCCGTCCAGATGCCGGCGGAGAGGCCGTACGGGGTGTTGTTGGCCTTCGCGACCGCCTCGTCGGGGGTGCGGAAGGTCAGCACCGACAGCACCGGGCCGAAGATCTCCTCCTGGGCGATCCGGTGGGCCTGGCTGACGCCGGTGAACAGCGTCGGCCGGAACCAGAAGCCGGTGCCCGGCAGCTCGCACGCGGGCGACCAGCGCTCGGCGCCCTCGGCCTCGCCGGCGTCGGTCAGCGCGGTGATCCGGGCCAGCTGCTCGGCGGAGTTGATCGCGCCGATGTCGGTGTTCTTGTCCAGCGGGTCGCCGACCCGCAGGGTGCCCATCCGGCGCTTCAGCGCGTCCAGCAGCTCGTCCTGGACCGACTCCTGGACCAGCAGGCGCGAACCCGCGCAGCAGACGTGGCCCTGGTTGAAGAAGATGCCGTTGACGATGCCCTCGACGGCCTGGTCGAGCGGCGCGTCGTCGAAGACGATGTTGGCGGCCTTGCCGCCCAGCTCCAGCGAGAGCTTCTTGCGGGTGCCGGCCACCTGCTTGGCGATCGCGCGGCCGACCGGGGTGGAGCCGGTGAACGCGACCTTGTTGACGTCCGGGTGCGCGGTGAGCGCCGCACCCGTGCTGCCGTCGCCGGTGACGATGTTGACGACGCCCTTCGGCAGGCCCGCCTGGCGGCAGATCTCGGCGAAGCGCAGCGCGGTCAGCGGGGTGGTCTCGGCCGGCTTCAGCACGACCGTGTTGCCGGTGGCCAGCGCCGGGGCGATCTTCCACGCCAGCATCAGCAGCGGGAAGTTCCACGGGATGACCTGGCCGGCCACGCCCAGCGGCTTCGGGTTCGGGCCGTAGCCCGCGAAGTCCAGCTTGTCGGCCCAGCCCGCGTAGTAGAAGAAGTGGGCGGCGACCAGCGGCAGGTCGACGTCGCGGGTCTCGCGGATCGGCTTGCCGTTGTCGATCGACTCCAGCACGGCCAGCTCGCGGCTGCGCTCCTGGATGATCCGGGCGATCCGGAACAGGTACTTGGCGCGCTCGCTGCCCGGCAGCGCCGACCAGTCGGCGAAGGCGGCCCGGGCGGCGGCGACCGCGCGGTCCACGTCCTCGGCGGTGCCCCGGGCGAACTCGGCGAGCACCTGCTCGGTGGCCGGGTTGACCGTCTTCAGCGCCTCGCCGCCGGAGGAGTCGACGAACTGGCCGCCGATGAAGTGGCCGTAGGAGCTGGCGATGTCGCCGGCCGCGGCGGGCGACTCGGGAGCCGGGGCGTAGCCGAAGAGGCCGCCCGCCGGCTTTCCGGCCGGCTCGGCCGGGGCCTGCGGCGCGGCCGCGGGCGCTTCGGTCTTCTTGGTGTTCTTGGCCATGATTCTCAGTCCACCGTCACGTAGTCGGGACCGGAGTACCGTCCGGTGGTCAGCTTCTGCCGCTGCATCAGCAGGTCGTTGAGCAGGCTGGAGGCACCGAAGCGGAACCAGTGCGGGCTCAGCCAGTCGTCGCCGAGGGTCTCGTTGACCATCACCAGGTACTTCATCGCGTCCTTGGTGGTCTTGATCCCGCCGGCGGGCTTCACACCGACCTGGACGCCGGTGGCCGCGCGGAAGCCGCGGACCGCCTCCAGCATCAGCAGGGTGACCGGCGGGGTCGCGTTGACGGCGACCTTGCCGGTCGAGGTCTTGATGAAGTCGGCGCCGGCCAGCATCGCCAGCCAGGAGACGCGGCGCACGTTGTCGTACGTCTGCAGCTCGCCGGTCTCGAAGATCACCTTGAGGTGGGCGTAGCTGCCGTCGGGGCGGCGGCAGGCCTCCTTGACGGCGACGATCTCGTTGTACACGTCCAGGTAGCGGCCGGAGAGGAAGGCACCCCGGTCGATCACCATGTCGATCTCGTCGGCGCCGGCGGCCACCGCGTCCGCGGTGTCGGCGAGCTTGACCGGGAGCGCGGCGCGCCCGGCGGGGAAGGCGGTGGCGACGGAGGCGACCTGGATGTCGGTGCCCCGGAGCGCCGCCTTCGCGGTGGCGACCATGTCCGGGTAGACACAGATCGCCGCGACGCGGGGAGTGGTCGGGTCGGTGGGATCGGGGGTCCTGCCCTTGGTGCACAGCGCGCGCACCTTGCCGACCGTGTCCGCGCCCTCGAGCGTGGTCAGGTCGATCATCGAGATGGCCAGGTCGATGGCGTACGCCTTGGCCGTGGTCTTGATCGAGCGGGAACCGAGAGTGGCGGCGCGCGCCTCCAGGCCGACCTGGTCGACACCGGGCAGGCCGTGCAGGAAGCGACGGAGCGAGGCCTCGGACGCCGCGACGTCCTCGAGACCGCTGCCCGCGACGCCGGGGGCATTGGCTGCAAGAGTGGACATAGTCACCACACCAGCATATCTACGCGCGTAGTCAATCGCCAGAGGCGCCACGCATCGATGCCGGACCGAGATCTCCGCGCCCCGGGAACCCCAACCGTCACCCCTGTGGATCGCGCGGGCCATGGGGCAGAATCGTCGACATGACCGAATCCCACGGCGAGCCCCGACCGGGCCCGGCCGGTTCCGATGGGGAGCCCGTGTACGCCGACCGCGTGTACCGCTCCGTTCCCGGCGTGATCTCCGGGGTGCTGTTGCTGGCCGTCGCGGCCTGGCTGATCGGGGACGCGGCCCTCAACGGCAGCGGCAAGACGCCGTGGGTGGCGCTGGCCGCCGTCCCGGTGTTCGCCTTCCCGGTGATCGCCTACACCCTGCGCCCGGCCGTCCGGGCCGACGAGCGCCGCCTGGTCGTCCGCAACCCGCTGCGCACGATCGTCGCGCCCTGGGCCGCCGTGGACGCGCTGCGCGCCGGGTACTCGGTCGAACTGCTCGCCGAGGGCAAGAAGTACCAGGTGTGGGCGGTGCCGGTGTCGCTGCGCCAGCGCAAGCGCGCCGCCCGGGCCCGTGAGCGCGGCGGGCAGACGCACAGCTCCCGGCTGGGCATGGTCTTCGGTGCGGGCGGCACGCCGTCCGGGGCCGGGGTGCAGGGCTCCACGGACCCGAACCGGGCCTGGTCCGACCAGGTGGTCGGCGTCCTCCAGGACATGGCCGAGCGCAACGCCTCCCGCCCCGACGCGGCCGGGCCGATCGAGGTCCGCTGGTGCTGGTGGATCATCGCCCCCACCGTGGCCGGCCTGATCGCCCTGATCACCGTGATCGCGGTCTGACCCGCCCGCGTCCGCACGCACGAGGAGGGCCCGCCGGCACTGCCGGCGGGCCCTCCGTCGTCCCCGGTGGGGTCAGCCGTCGATGCCGGCGGCCGCCGCGAGGTCCCGCTTGACGGTGGCGAGCAGCTCGGCGGCCCGGGCCCGGGCGTCCGCGAGGCCGGCGGCCGAGGCGACCGGGAGGACGACCTCCAGGTAGCACTTCAGCTTGGGCTCGGTGCCCGAGGGGCGGACCACGATCCGCGCCGAGCGGACGGCGTCGCCCGCCAGGTAGTAGCGCAGGCCGTCGGTCGGCGGCAGCTCGGCGGACCCGGCGGTGAGGTCGTCCGCGCGGGTCACGGTGAGCCCGGCCAGGGTCGTCGGCGGCCGCTCGCGCAGGGTGCGCATGGCGTCGGCGATCAGCGAGAGGTCCTCGACCCGGACGGACAGCTGGTCGGTGGCGTGCAGGCCGTGCTCCAGCGCCAGGTCGTCCAGCAGGTCGGTCAGGGTGCGGCCGGAGCGCTTGAGGGTGGCGGCGAGCTCGGCGACCAGCAGCGCGGCGGTGATGCCGTCCTTGTCGCGTACGCCCTGCGGGTCGACGCAGTAGCCGAGCGCCTCCTCGTAGCCGTAGCGCAGGCCCCCGGCGCGGGAGATCCACTTGAAGCCGGTGAGGGTCTCGGCGTAGTCGAGCCCGGCGGCCTCGGCGATCCGGCCGAGCAGGGTGGAGGAGACGATGGTGGTGGCGAAGGTGCCGGCGGCCCGCTTGGAGACCAGCGCGGCGCCCAGCAGCGCGCCGACCTCGTCGCCGCGCAGCATCCGCCAGCCGTCCGCGCCGTCGGCCGGGACGGCCACCGCGCAGCGGTCGGCGTCCGGGTCGTTGGCGATGACGATGTCCGGGCCGGCTGCGGCGGCGGTGCGGAAGGCGAGGTCCATCGCCCCCGGCTCCTCCGGGTTGGGGAAGGCGACGGTCGGGAAGTCCGGGTCCGGCTCGGCCTGCTCGGCGACCACGGTGGGCGCCGGGAAGCCGGCCCGGTCCATGGCGGCGAGGAAGGTGTCGCGCCCGACGCCGTGCATCGGGGTGTAGACGATGTCGAGCTCCCGCGGGCTGTGCGGGTCGACGATCGACGCGGCGCGGTCGAGGTAGGCCTCGACGACGGACTCGTCCACCGTCTCCCAGCCGTCCGCGGCGAGCGGGACCTCGGTCAGGGAGCCGATCGCGTCGATCTCGGCGGCGATGCCCGCGTCCGCCGGCGGCACGATCTGCGAGCCGTCGCCCAGGTAGACCTTGTAGCCGTTGTCCTGCGGCGGGTTGTGGCTGGCGGTGACGGTCACACCGGCGGCGGCGCCGAGGTGGCGGACCGCGAAGGCGAGCACCGGGGTGGGCAGCGGGCGCGGGAACAGCAGCGCGCGCAGGCCGGCGCCGACCACCACGGCGGCGGTGTCGCGGGCGAAGTCGTAGGACTTGTGGCGGGCGTCGTAGCCGATCACGACCAGGTCGCCGAGGTCCTGCCGCTTGACGTAGGCGACCAGGCCGGCGGCGGCCCGGATCACCACGGCGCGGTTCATCCGCATCGGCCCGGCGCCGAGCTCGCCGCGCAGGCCGGCGGTGCCGAACTGGAGGCGGTCGGCGAAGCGGTCGGCCAGCTCGGACCAGGCGAGCTTGGCGTTGGCGTCGGCGTCCGGGGTCTCGGCGTCGGCGAGCAGCGCGGCGAGCTCCTCACGGGTCTGCGGGTCCGGGTCCTCGGCGAGCCAGGTGCGGGCCCGGGCGAGGAGGTCGGTGGTGGTTGCCTGCGTCATGGCTGCAGCTCCATCGGGAAGTGCGTCGGTGGTCGGCCGGGAGGTGGCTCCGGACCGGGCCGGACCGGGCCGCGCCCAGCGGGTCGGGCGCGGGTCGGGCGGCGGTGGCCGGAGGGTGCCGCGGGGCGGGGTCGTGCGGGGCTTACGGGGTCGTGCGGGGAAGGCGGTGCGGGGCGGTGCGGGGAGGCGCGGGACGAAACGTACGGCGCCCCGGCGGCGGGACGCGGTGTCCGGAGCCCCCGGGCGGCGGCGTGTCGGGCCCGGGCACGCGGACGGGGCCCGCGGGCGGCTGTGATCACCGGATCACGTCCGTCCGCGGGCCCCGTCGCTCATGCGCTGTCGCCCCGGCGTCAGATCCGCTCGAGGACCTTGGCCAGCAGCGCGCCCATCCGCTCGGCGGAGGCCTTGCCGGCCTCCAGCACCTCGGCGTGGTTGAGCGGCTCGCCGGTCATGCCGGCGGCCAGGTTGGTGACCAGGGAGATGCCCAGCACCTCGGCACCGGCCTCGCGGGCCGCGATGGCCTCCAGGGTGGTGGACATGCCGACCAGCTCGCCGCCGATCACCCGGGCCATGTTGACCTCGGCCGGGGTCTCGTAGTGCGGGCCGCGGAACTGGACGTAGACGGCCTCGTCGAGGGTCGGGTCCACCTCGCGGCAGAGCGCGCGCAGCCGCTTGGAGTAGAGGTCGGTGAGGTCGACGAAGTTGGCGCCGACGATCGGCGAGTCCGCCGTCAGGTTGATGTGGTCGCTGATCAGGACCGGCTGGCCGGGGACCCAGGTCGGGCGCAGACCGCCGCAGCCGTTGGTCAGCACGATGGTCCCGCAGCCGGCCGCGGCGGCGGTGCGCACGCCGTGGACGACGGTGGCGACCCCGTGGCCCTCGTAGTAGTGGTTGCGGCCCAGGAAGATCAGGGCCCGCTTCTCACCGATCCGCACCGAGCGGATCGTGCCGGCGTGACCGGCCACGGCGGGGGCGGGGAAGCCCGGGAGGTCGGTGACCGGGAACTCCGCCACGGTCTCGCCGAGGGCGTCGGCGGCCGGCACCCAGCCGGAGCCCATCACCAGGGCGACGTCGTGGCGCTCGGCACCGGTCAGCTCGCGCAGGCGCTCGGCGGCGGCCTGGGCGGCGGCGTAGGGGTCGGCGGAGACGACCGACTGAGGAGATGCGTTCACACGTCCGAGGATAGACGGGAAATGGCTACGCGCGTAGAAAATCCTGGTACGACGTGCCGGATCGTTACCCGGATGGCGTGAACGTACAGCTCCGGGGCGGCGGAACCGTGCCGCGACCCGGAGCAATCTCCAAAGAGGTCTCAGCAGGGACGGCGGCGCAGGTCCAGCACGTAGTCGTCGGGGGCCCCGGCGCTCTCCGCCGCGTCCGCGATCAGGCCCAGGTAGCGGGCCGCCGGCAGGCCGCCCTCGTAGTCGTTGAGCACGTACGTCCAGACCGTCACATCGCCGTCCAGGGTCTGCGCCCGGAGCCGGGTCTTGCGGTAGATGCCGAGCTGGACGCCCTCCCAGCGGTCCAGCCCCTCCTCGTCCATCGGCGCCACGTCGTACAGCGAGACGAAGACCTGCTCCTTCTCGTCCTCCACCACGGTGGCCAGCGAGCCCTCCCAGCCGAGGTGCTCGCCGCCGAAGGTCAGCCGCCACCCGGACAGCCACCCCGTGCCGCGCAGTGGCGAGTGCGGGGCGCGGCGGGTCATCTGCCGTGCATCGAGGTTGGTGGCATACGCGGCGTAAAGGGGCATGGGGCGAAGCCTACGTTCACCGGCCGATCCGACAGAAGCCCCGACCCCGGCGTGGCAGTCCTCCCGGCGTGCGGGACAATGGGTGACGTGACTCGGATCGTGATCATCGGTGGCGGACCAGGCGGCTACGAGGCGGCGCTCGTCGCGGCCCAGCTCGGCGCGGAGGTGACCGTCGTCGACCGCGACGGCCTGGGCGGATCGGCGGTGCTCACGGACTGCGTGCCGTCGAAGACGCTGATCGCGACGGCGGAGGTGATGACGACCTTCGACAGCTCGTACGAGGAGCTGGGCATCATCGTCGCCGACGACACCCCGCACATCGACACCCCGGCCCGGGTCGTCGGCGTCGACCTCGGCAAGGTCAACCGCCGGGTGAAGCGCCTGGCGATCGCGCAGTCCCACGACATCACCCAGTCCGTCACCCGCGCCGGCGTCACCGTGCTGCGCGGCCGCGGCCGGCTGGGCACCGGCGGACAGGCCGTGGACGGCTCCCGCGAGGTGCTGGTCGACGCCCCCGACGGCAGCGTGCAGTCCCTGCGCGCCGACGCGGTGCTGATCGCCACCGGCGCCCACCCGCGCGAGCTCCCGGACGCCCAGCCGGACGGCGAGCGGATCCTGACCTGGACCCAGGTGTACGACCTGGACGAGCTGCCGCGCGAGCTGATCGTGGTCGGCTCCGGCGTCACCGGCGCCGAGTTCGCCGGCGCCTACCAGGCGATCGGCTCCAGGGTCACCCTGGTCTCCTCGCGCGACCGGGTGCTGCCGGGCGAGGACCCGGACGCCGCCGAGGTGCTGGAGGAGGTCTTCCGCCGCCGCGGCATGAACGTGATGAGCCGCTCCCGCGCCGAAACGGTCAAGAGGATCGGCGACACGGTCGAGGTCACCCTCTCCGACGGCACGGTGATCGAGGGCACCCACTGCCTGATGGCGGTCGGCTCGATCCCGAACACCGCGGAGATGGGCCTGGAGGAGGCCGGGGTCAAGCTCAACGACTGGGGCCAGATCCAGGTCGACCGGGTGTCCCGCACCTCCGCCCCCGGCGTCTACGCGGCCGGCGACTGCACCGGCGTCTTCATGCTCGCCTCGGTCGCCGCCATGCAGGGCCGGATCGCGATGTACCACGCGCTCGGCGACGCGGTGCAGCCGCTGAACCTCAAGACCGTGGCCTCCAACGTCTTCACCGACCCCGAGATCGCCACCGTCGGCTACACCGCGGCCGATGTGAAGTGCGGCAAGATGGACGCGGTCGAGGTCAAGCTCCCGCTGCGCGGCAACCCGCGCGCCAAGATGCAGGGCATTCGGGACGGCTTCGTGAAGCTGTTCTGCCGCCCCGGCACCGGCATCGTGGTCGGCGGCGTGGTCGTCGCCCCGCGGGCCAGCGAACTCATCCACCCGATCTCGCTCGCGGTGGACGCCAATCTGACGGTCGAACAGGTGGCCAGCGCCTTCACCGTCTACCCCTCGGTCTCCGGCTCCACCGCCGAGGCCGCCCGCCAGCTCCACATCCGCAAGCGGGACGCGGGCGAATCCTGAGCCTCCGGTGCGCAGTTGAGGGCGGTCGCCGTTCGGCGGCCGCCCTTCGCGCGTCCGGGGGTGTCACCCGGACGGCGGGCGCAGCCCCGGCGTACCGGCGGCGCGAATTGTACGGTCACGCGCCGCTCGGGCGTGAGCAATTCCCGCTACTAGCAGCAAACGCCTGAAAGCAGACGGTCACGCAGGTTACCGTCGGTTCTGTGTTTGCAGCAGAACGTCGCCAGTTGATCCTCGAAATGGTGCGCGCCAACGGAGCCGTCTCGCTCCGGGAGTTGGCCCGCGTCGTCCAGACCTCCGAAGTGACCGTGCGCCGCGACGTACGGGCCTTGGAGGCAGAAGGGCTCCTCGACCGCCGGCACGGCGGCGCGGTGCTCCCCGGCGGCTTCAGCCGCGAACCCGGCTATCCGCAGAAGACCCACCTCTCCGCCGCCGAGAAGAGCGCCATCGCCGATCTCGCCGCCGGACTGGTGGAGGAAGGCGACGCCGTGGTGGTCGGCGCCGGTACCACCACCCAGGAACTCGCCCGCCGACTCGCCCGGGTGCCCGGGCTGACGGTGGTCACCAACTCCCTCCTCGTCGCCCAGGCCCTGGCGCACGCCAACCGGGTCGAGGTGGTGATGACCGGCGGCACCCTGCGCGGCTCCAACTACGCCCTGGTCGGCAGCGGTGCCGAACAGTCGCTGCACGGGCTGCGGGTCACCAAGGCCTTCGTCTCGGGCAGCGGGCTCACCGCCGAACGCGGACTCTCGACCACGAACATGCTCTCCGCGAGCGTGGACCGGGCACTGGTGCAGTCGGCCGCCGAGGTGATCATCCTCGCCGACCACACCAAGCTCGGCGCGGACACCATGTTCCAGACCGTCCCCACCGAGACCATCACCCGGCTGGTCACCGACGAGCACGCCACCGCGGACGACGCCACCGCCCGCGAACTCGACGCGCTCGCCGACTGCGGGGTGCAGATCGACCTCGCCCCGCTCGGCGCCCCGCCGCCCGGGGACGCCCCGGTCCACGGCACCGGCAGCGGCCCGGTCCACCAGACCCAGCCCGGCCCGTTGGCCCGCCGCAACGCGCCGCCGCCCGGCGGCGCCCCGCTGCCCGGCCAGCGGCGGCCCGGCACCCACGGCGGTCCCGGCGGGCCGGGCGGGCCCGGTGGGCCGCTGCCGGCCAGACTCGCCGAACTGGGTCTGCCGCGCGGGCGCTGAAGCCCGCGCGGGCGGGGCCGCCGCTCCGGCTGCCCTGTGGCTTCGTCGCACCACCGCACGACCGTTGCACCGCATGGCCGTTGCACCGCACGACCGCCGAAAACGTGACCGGTCCGCACACCCGAAGGTGTACGGACCGGCGGCGGACCTTCAGTGCCCGATCGGGCCCCGACTCAGTCCTTGATCTCGCAGAGCGCCGCGCCGCTGGAGACGCTCGCACCCACCTCGGCCTTGAGGCCGACGACCGTGCCCGCCTTGTGCGCGTTCAGCGGCTGCTCCATCTTCATCGCCTCCAGGACGACGATCAGCTCGCCCTCGGCGACGACCTGACCCTCCTCCACCGCGACCTTCACGATGGTGCCCTGCATCGGCGAGGCCAGCGTGTCACCGCTGACCGCCGAACCGGCCTTCTTGGCACCGACCCGGCGCTTGGCCTTGGCGGCCCCCGCACCGGCCGCCGGAGCGGCGGCGACACCCAGCGAGGACGGCAGCGAGACCTCGATCCGCTTGCCGCCGACCTCGACGACCACGGTCTCCCGGCCCTCCGCCTCCTCGCCCTCGCCGGCCGCACCGGCGAACGCGGGAATCGTGTTGTCGAAGTCGGTCTCGATCCACCGGGTGTAGACCGTGAACGGCCCCTCGCCGCCGTGCACCTCGGGCGCGAACGCCGGGTCGGTCACGACCGCCTGGTGGAACGGGATGGCCGTCGCCATGCCCTCGACCTTGAACTCGGCCAGCGCGCGCCGCGCCCGCTCCAGCGCCTGCTTGCGGTCCCGGCCGGACACGATCAGCTTGGCCAGCAGCGAGTCCCAGGCCGGGCCGATGACCGAACCGCTCTCCACACCCGAGTCCAGTCGCACACCCGGGCCCGACGGCGGCGCGAACAGCGTCACCGTGCCCGGCGCGGGCAGGAAGTTGCGGCCCGGGTCCTCACCGTTGATACGGAACTCGAAGGAGTGACCCCGCACCTCCGGGTCGCCGTAACCGAGCTCCTCGCCGTCCGCGATCCGGAACATCTCCCGGACCAGGTCGATCCCGGTGACCTCCTCGGTGACCGGGTGCTCCACCTGCAGACGGGTGTTGACCTCCAGGAAGGAGATCGTGCCGTCCACCGCCACCAGGAACTCGCAGGTGCCGGCACCCTCGTAGCCGGCCTCCTTGAGGATGGCCTTCGACGCCCGGTACAGCTCGGCGTTCTGCTCGGGGGTCAGGAACGGCGCGGGCGCCTCCTCGACCAGCTTCTGGTGCCGGCGCTGCAGCGAGCAGTCACGGGTGGACACGACCACCACGTTGCCGTGCTTGTCCGCGAGGCACTGGGTCTCGACGTGCCGCGGGTTGTCCAGGTAACGCTCGACGAAGCACTCGCCGCGACCGAAGGCGGCGACCGCCTCCCGGACCGCCGAGTCGTACAGCTCCGGAATCTCCTCCAGGTTGCGGGCGACCTTGAGGCCGCGACCGCCGCCGCCGAACGCCGCCTTGATGGCGACCGGCAGACCGTGCTCCTGGGCGAAGGCGACGATCTCCTCGGCACCCGAGACCGGGTCCGGCGTGCCGGCGACCAGCGGGGCACCGGCGCGCTGCGCCACGTGCCGGGCGGTCACCTTGTCACCCAGGTCGCGGATGGCCTGCGGCGGCGGGCCGATCCAGGTCAGGCCCGCGTCGAGCACGGCCTGGGCGAAGTCGGCATTCTCCGACAGGAAGCCGTAGCCGGGGTGGACGGCGTCCGCACCCGAGTCGGCGGCGGCCTGGAGGACCTTGGCGATGTCCAGGTAGCTGGTGCCGGGAGTGTCGCCGCCCAGCGCATAAGCCTCGTCGGCCGCGCGGACGTGCAGCGCATCCCGGTCCGGCTCGGCGTAGACGGCGACGCTGGCAATACCGGCGTCCGAGCAGGCCCGGGCGACGCGGACAGCGATTTCCCCGCGGTTGGCGATGAGCACCTTGCGCACTGTGGCTCCCTTCTTGAACCTCGTTGAGTTTATGGATTCCTGGGCAGTACCGGCGAGTAGCCCCAGGTTGTGAACTATCCCACACAGAGGGTGATGCGCCCGGGCGGGCGGTGGGCGGCCCGACGGGAGTATGTGCAGGTGATGGCGCATACGGCCTGGGTGGTGCGGCGACTGCGCTCGGTGACGGGGCGGCGTGGCGGCGCGATGGGTCGGTGGCACCCGCTCCTGGTGCGGGTGCCGTTCAAGGAGTGGGGGCGGACGCGGGGCCTGGGCCGGGTGCCGGTGCGGGTGTCGGTGCGGGTGCGCCCGCAGGTGCGACTGCGGGCGCGGTGCCGGGGGTGGTTCCGGCGGTGGTGTCCGGACCTCCCGGCGGGGTCGGTGCGCGTTCCAGGGCCAGGGCGGTGACGTCGGCGATCTGCTCGACCACGTCCGGGCCGTAGGCACCCGGGTTGACCACCTTGAGCAGCAGGGCGAAGGTGCCGTCCGTGCCGTACCGGCGGACCAGCCGGCGGTGGTTGGTGACCAGGTGGCGGACGCCGGCGTGGTTGGCGATGCCGGTCTGGCCGGAGATCAGGAAGACCGGGCGGCCGTGCCCGGGTGTGGCCAGCCGGGCGAGCAGGACGTACTCCCCGGCCTCGAGGTCGGCGGCGTACGACCGGCCGCCGATGGTGATGGTGTTGTCCCGCACCACCTGGTCGTTGGAGATCGCCACCCCCGGCAGGCCCCAGGCGAGGTGGGCGGCCATCCGCTCGTTGGAGACGGGGCCGCCGAAGCAGAACTCGGTCTTGGCGCCGAGGCCGCGCGGGGCGGCGTCGTGCGCGACCAGGTCGGTGTGCGCGCCGCACTCCTTCACCAGGGCGGCCAGTTCCATCAGCGCGTAGGCGTCGCGCCGGGTGACCGTCCTGTGGTGCGCGCCGGTGCCGATGCTGCGGTTGACCACGATCAGGCACTCGCTGCCGGCGGGCAGGCCGAGGAAGTCCCTGGTCCGTTCCAGCCGGCGTCTTCGGCGCAGGCTCTGACCGAGCCAGCCGAGGACGGCACTGATCGCGCTTGCCACCAGGCCCAGCAGGACGTTGAGCAGACTGTCGGTCATCCGCTCGCCATCTCCCCCGTCGGTTTGGAGCGTCGGCGCCGTCCGGGCGCTCCTCTAGCGTGCATCACATCGGATTGTCGGTGGGGGAGATGGCGACAATTGTGCCGCTCTTTGGCGCGTGGGCGACGCCCCGGCGGCGCTCCGGTGGCGTCCCGGCGGCCGACTCCCGGGGTGTGGGCGACGCTCCGCCGCGACCGTTCCCGGGGCGCGCGTGGGCCCGTCGTACGCGCAGGGTCCGGCGTGGGTGCGGGGCTTGCACGTTTGTGCGGGCCGTCGGGCATGCGGGGCCGCCCGACCCGTCAGACCCAGAGGTCGGTGATCCGCACGCCGAGTTCGGTGAGCAGCCCGCGCAGCAGCGGCAGCGAGAGGCCGATGACATTGCCCGGGTCGCCGTCGACGCCCTCGACGAACGGGGCCGAGCGGCCGTCCAGGGTGAACGCCCCGGCCACGTGCAGCGGTTCGCCGGTCGCGATGTACGCGGCGACCTCGGCGTCGTCCGGGGTGCCGAAGCGCACGGTGGTGGAGGCGGTGGCGGAGGCATGTCGGCCGGTGGCGGTGTCGATCACGCAGTGGCCGGTGCGCAGCACGCCGGCCCGGCCGCGCATGGCCTGCCAGCGGGCCAGCGCCTCGGCCTCGTCGGCGGGCTTTCCGAGGGCCTGGCCGTCCAGCTCCAGCACCGAGTCGCAGCCGATCACCAGCTCGCCCTCGGTGAGGGTGGCGGCGACGGCCTTGGCCTTGGCCTCGGCGAGCACGAGGGCGAGTTCGGCGGGGGTGGCGGCGGTGAGGGCGTCCTCGTCGACGCCGCTGACCACCACGCGCGGGTCGAGGCCCGCCTGACGCAGCAGCCCGAGCCGGGCGGGGGAGGCGGAGGCGAGCACGAGGGAGCGACGGTCGGTCATGCCACCAGGGTAGAGGGCCGCTCCGGGCGGTCGTTCTGCGGTCGTCAGACCATCAGCAGAACCGCGATCACCAGGGCGAGGGCGGCGAGCACATGACCGGCCCGGTGCAGCCGCCGCTGCATGCGCCGGGCTTCCGGGGAGGGCTCGTCGCGGGGGTCTGACCAGAGCATCGTTCCAGGGTGCGCCCCCGGCGGGTCGGGCGCCTGAGTATCCGTACTCAGCTTTCGGGGCAATCCGGGCTCCGTGGCGGGGTGCTCCTTCCTGCTGCACTTTGCAAAGTGGGCACTTTGCAAAGTGCAGGTACTGAGCGGCTGCCACAGCTGACAGCTCGGGAAAATGCCAGGTGGGGCCCGCTCCACCTGGGCGGAGCGGGCCCCGTGGGTGCACTTTGCAAAGTTCCTGTGCACTTTGCAAAGTGCACCCACGAGTGAACGGCACGGGTGAACGGCACGGTCGAACGGGAACAGGAACGGAGCAGCACCGGGAGCGGCACCGGGTGCAGGAGCAGGACAGCACCGGGAACAGGAACGGCCGCTCGGCACTGCGCGCTGCAGTGCCGAGCGGCCGTTCCCATCCGCCCCCCCGGTGCCGACGCGGCGGCACCGGGGGGGCGGCGGCAGTACCGAGCGGTACTAACCGGCCCAGCCGGAGGTGCGCCAGGCGTTGACGCCGGGGCGCGGGGTCGCGCGCAGCCGGCGCGCGCGGTCGTTCCAGGCGGAGTCCGGGCCGTCGCCCGCGCGGCGGGCCGCCTCGGCGGCGGCCTGCGCGGCGGCGGCCCGGGACTGGACCACCGCCAGGACGGTGGCCAGCTCCTCGGGGGTCGGCTGCCCGTGCAGCACATGGATCGGGGCCATGCTCAATCCTCTCGCGATCCTCCTGAGAGGAGCCACTACAGCGGAATGTTGCCGTGCTTCTTCGGGGGCAGCACCTCGCGCTTGCCGCGCAGCGCGCGCAGACCGCGGACGATGTGCCGGCGGGTCTCGCTGGGCGCGATGACCGCGTCCACATAGCCGCGCTCGGCCGCCAGGTACGGGTTGAGCAGGGTGTCCTCGTAGGAGGCGATCAGCTCGGCCCGCTTCTCGTCGGCGAGGCCGGCCGCGTCGGCCTCGGCGATCTCCCGCCGGTGGAGGATGTTGACCGCGCCCTGCGCGCCCATCACGGCGATCTGCGCGGTCGGCCAGGCCAGGTTGAGGTCGGCGCCGAGGTGCTTGGAGCCCATGACGTCGTACGCGCCGCCGAAGGCCTTGCGGGTGATCACGGTGATCAGCGGGACGGTCGCCTCGGCGTAGGCGTAGATCAGCTTGGCGCCGCGGCGGATGATGCCGTCCCACTCCTGCTCGGTGCCGGGCAGGAAGCCGGGCACGTCGACGAAGGTGATCACGGGGATGTTGAAGGAGTCGCAGGTGCGGATGAACCGCGCGGCCTTCTCGCTGGCGGCGATGTCGAGGCAGCCCGCCAGGTCCATCGGCTGGTTGCCGACGATGCCGACCGGGTGGCCCTCGACCCGGCCGAAGCCGGTGATGATGTTGCCGGCGTAGAGCGGCTGGGTCTCCAGGAACTCGCCGTCGTCGAGGACGTGCTCGATCACGCGGTGCATGTCGTACGGCTGGTTCGCCGAGTCCGGCACCAGGGTGTCGAGTTCGAGGTCCTCGTCGGTGACGGACAGGTCCGCCTCCTCCGGGAAGGCCGGCGGGTCGGAGAGGTTGTTGGAGGGCAGGTACGAGAGCAGGCTCTTGACGTACTCGATCGCCTCCTTCTCGTCCGCCGCCAGGTAGTGCGCGTTGCCGGACTTGGTGTTGTGGGTGCGCGCGCCGCCCAGCTCCTCCATGCCGACGTCCTCGCCGGTGACGGTCTTGATCACGTCGGGGCCGGTGATGAACATGTGCGAGGTCTGATCGGCCATCACCACGAAGTCGGTGATCGCGGGGGAGTAGACCGCACCGCCCGCGCAGGGGCCCATGATCAGCGAGATCTGCGGGATCACCCCGGAGGCGTGCACATTGCGGCGGAAGATCTCGCCGTACAGGCCGAGCGAGACGACGCCCTCCTGGATCCGGGCGCCGCCGGAGTCGTTGATGCCGATGACCGGGCAGCCGGTCTTCAGCGCGAAGTCCATGACCTTGACGATCTTCTCGCCGAAGACCTCACCGAGCGAGCCGCCGAAGACCGTGAAGTCCTGCGCGAACACCGCGACCTGACGGCCGTCCACGGTGCCGTAGCCGGTGACCACGCCGTCGCCGTACGGCCGGTTCTTCTCCTGGCCGAAGTTGATCGAGCGGTGCCGGGCGAACTCGTCGAACTCGACGAAGGAGTCCTCGTCCAGCAGCTCCACGACGCGCTCGCGGGCCGTCAGCTTGCCCTTGGCGTGCTGCTTCTCGACCGCCTTGGCGGAGCCGGAGTGCACCGCCTCGTCGATCCTGCGCCGGAGGTCGGCGAGCTTGCCGGCGGTGGTGTGCGGGTCGTGCGACGCCTCGGTCATTCCGGTGGCTCTCCCTGATCCTGGGCCGCTACCTGTTTTCGGTGGCGCGGGCCGGGTGGGGGCGGCGCGGACGAGGGGTGCAGGGCGGCACAACGAACTACCGTTGGGTAGCGTAGCCAGCGCGGAGGGCCCGACGTAATGTCCGGCGGTTATGGCCAGCGCCACAGTGTCGTCGGCGCCCGTTCTGGGAGACGATGGGACGGCGTACGGCCTCCCGGCCGGTGCCGGCCCCGCTGTCCGCCTAGGGTGAGCCGCATGACCTCCGACACCCCCCGCCGCAGTGGACTGCGCGGCCTCGGCCACGCCGGACCGTCGCCGTGGACCGACCTGGACCGCCCGCCGCTGGACGCCGCCACGCTCCGCCGGGACCTGGTGCGCCCCGGTGGGCTCTGGACCTCGCTGGACGTCGTGGAGGAGACCGGCTCCACCAACACCGACCTCGCCGCCCGGGCCCGCGCGGGCGCCCCGCAGGGCGCGGTGCTGGTCGCCGAGTCGCAGAGCTCCGGCCGCGGCCGGCTGGAGCGGCAGTGGACCGCGCCCGCCCGCTCCGGCCTCTTCCTCTCCCTCCTGCTTCGCCCGGACGAGGTACCCGTCGAACGGTACGGCTGGTTGCCGATCCTGGTCGGCGTCGCCGCCGCGAGCACCCTGAGCCGGGTCGCCGAGGTCGAGGTCGGCCTGAAGTGGCCCAACGACCTGCAGGTGGAGGTCGACGGCGCCGAGCGCAAGATCGGCGGCATCCTGACCGAGCTGGGCGGCGGGGCGGTGGTCGCCGGCCTGGGGCTGAACGTGTCGCTGCGGGCCGCCGAACTGCCCGTCCCCACCGCCGCCTCGCTCGCCCTGGCCGGTGCCGCCGTCACCGACCGGACCACCCTGCTGCGCGCGCTGCTGCGCGAGTTCGCCGAGCTGTACGGGGAGTGGACGGCCGCCGGCGGTGACCCGCACACCAGCGGCCTGCTGCGCGCGTACGCGCAGCGCTGCACCACGCTGGGCCGCCCGGTGAAGGTGCTGCTGCCCGGTGACCGTGAACTGATCGGCGAGGCGGTCGCGGTGGACGGGGCCGGGCAGCTGGTGGTCCGTACCCCGGACGGGGGCCGGCGGGCGGTCGGCGCGGGGGACGTCGTCCATGTGCGCCCGGAGCCGCGCGACGGGCGGTAGTACGGGCGGGTCGTTCGGCCGGGCCGGAGCGTGCGCCGGCCCCGCTCCGGCCCTGCTCCGGAGCCCGCGCCGGACGGGTCGCGCGCCGTGCGCCGGGCGGGTTGCGGTGCCTCCCCTTACCTCCCCTTGACTCGGGCGGATGCCCCGGATCGCGCGATTCCGTGCGAACATTCCACCTGGCAGCAGTGTGAGGCGCGCCACTGCCCGAACGGGCGCGGCCGCGCCCGCACTGGCACGACACGAGGCGAGTGCGGCGACCGCACGGGGACGGACCGGTGGCAGAGGACGGCAGCAACGGCGGCGGCAACGGCGCCGACGGCAACGGCGGCCCGGCGGGCTCCGACGACCAGACCGTCGCCCTCGACCTCGAACGCCTGATCCTGGACGCGCCACGCCGCTACACCCCGTACCAGGCCGCGCGGGCCGCCGACGTCCCGATGGAACTGGCCACCCGTTTCTGGCGGGCGATGGGCTTCCCGGACATCGGCCAGTCCAGGGCGCTGACCGACGGCGATGTGATCGCGCTGCGCCGACTGGCGGGCCTGGTCGAGTCGGGCCTGCTGAGCGAGTCGATGGCGATCCAGGTGGCCCGGTCCACCGGGCAGACCACGGCCCGGCTCGCGGGCTGGCAGATGGACACCTTCCTGGAGAACCTCACCCAGTCCGTCGAGCCCGGTCTCACCCGGGCCGATGTCGCCTACCCCCTGGTCGAGCTGCTGCTGCCGGAGCTGGAGCAGTTCCTGGTGTACGTCTGGCGGCGGCAGCTGGCCGCCGTCACCGGCCGGGTGGTGCAGGCCGCCGAGGACAACGAGATCACCAGCGGCCGGCTCGCGGTGGGCTTCGCGGACCTGGTCGGCTTCACCCGGCTGTCCCGGCGGCTGGAGGAGGAGGAGCTCGGCGAGCTGGTCGAGACCTTCGAGAACACGTGCTCCGACCTGATCGTCGGCCGGGGCGGCCGGGTGATCAAGACGCTCGGCGACGAGATCCTCTTCGTCTCCGAGGACCCGGTGATCGCCGCCGGGATCGCGCTCAGCCTGATCGAGGCGCTGGCCGAGGACGACAGCATCCCCGCCCTGCGGGTCGGCATGGCCTTCGGCACGGTCACCTCGCGGATGGGCGACGTGTTCGGCACCACGGTGAACCTGGCCAGCCGGCTCACCTCGATCGCACCCAAGGACGCGGTGCTGATCGACGGCGAGTTCGCGGCCGCGCTGGAGCAGTACGGCAGTGTCGCGCCGGCCGGGGAGGACGCGTCCGGGCTGGCCGACGCCCTGTCGGTGGCCGCGGGGCTGCCGCCCTCCGGGCAGTACGGGCCCCTGCCGGAGGCGGGGCACCGGTTCAATCTGCAGCCGATGTGGCGCCGCCCGGTGCGGGGGCTCGGGCTGGTCGAGCCGTGGCTGCTCTCCCGGCGGCCGCACGGCGAGTAGCGCGCGGCCGGGACGGGCCCGACGGCCGTCCGGAAGCCGTTCTGCCGCTGCTTTGCCCCGTCACCTTCTCGGACCCCGGCCCCGTCACAGCCTGCCACCGTCCCCGTCGGCGCTCCCGTCGCCCGTCCCGTCACCGATCCCGTCGCCGCCCTGCGCGGCCCCGCGCCGTCCTGCCGCCGTCCGACGGGCGGCCCGTCGCGCCACGCCGAACGGTTGAAGGCCGCACGGTCTGGCGAATCCCGACTCCCAAACGGGGCATAACCGAACGAAACCGCCATAGTCTTGGTGCAGGCGCTCCGGTCCGGGCGGCCGGAGTAGCGAACCGTCGGGCGGGTAACCGATGTCGGACGGGTAGGACCTTCGGGAGCCTTCGGTGGTCACGCCGGCACGGACGGTGCGGGCACGGCGGTCGTCCGCCGACCATCAGGAGGACCGGGCACAGGGAGCGAGGCGAGCCGGTGAGCAGTGAGGCGATCATGACGGACCGCGACTGCGACCGAACGCG
This sequence comes from Streptomyces sp. XY431, assembly GCF_001279805.1. Taxonomy (NCBI): domain Bacteria; kingdom Bacillati; phylum Actinomycetota; class Actinomycetes; order Kitasatosporales; family Streptomycetaceae; genus Streptomyces; species Streptomyces sp. XY431. The sequence goes on along the minus strand of NZ_LGDO01000242.1, from coordinate 29,693 downwards.
GCAGCCGGCGGCCGCCGCGCCGGCGCCCCCCGGCCCCGGGGTGCCCCGCACCCCCGTCGGCGGTGCGGCCACCGACGCCCGGCTGACGGCCGTCGTCGAGCTCGCCCAGGACATGGCGGGTGCGCTCACCCCGCTGGAGGCCGTCCGGGCCGCCGCCGCCCGTGCCACCGGGGCGCTCGGCGCCGCCATGGCCGCCGTCTCGGTCTGGGACCGCGAGTCCGGCCGGCTGCGGGTCCTGGTCAACCACGGCGAGCTCTCCCCCGGGGAGGAGGAGCTGCCCGAGGACGAGTCCTACCCGGTCGCCGACTTCCCCGAGATCGTCACCTACCTGGAGGAGCGCTGGTCCACCGGTCGGCTGCCGCGCGCCTGGGTGCAGACCGCCGACAACTCCCAGCCGCACGCCGGGCACGCCCACCCGACCGCCGGCGCGTACTGCCAGGAACGCGCCGCCGCGCTGCGCCGTCGCGGCCGGGCCTGCTGCGTGGTCGCGCCGATCGTGCTGCACGGGCAGGCCTGGGGCGAGCTCTACCTGGCCCGGACCGCCGGATCGGCCGAGTTCACCGAGGCCGACGCCGAGTACGCGACCCTGCTCGCGGCCCAGATCTCGGCCGGCCTCGCCCAGACCGAGCGCCTCGCCGACCTGCGCAAGCTGGCCTTCTCCGACCCGCTCACCGGCCTCGCCAACCGGCGCGCGGTGGACGCCCGGCTGGAGAGCGCGCTGGCCGCCCACAACCGGGACAACACCGTGGTGTCCCTGGTGGTCTGCGACGTCAACGGCCTCAAGCGGGTCAACGACCAGCTCGGGCACGAGGTGGGCGACCGGCTGCTGGAGCGCTTCGCCCACCAGCTGTCGCTGGCCGCCGCGAAGCTCCCCGGGAGCCTCGCGGCCCGGCTCGGCGGCGACGAGTTCTGCCTGCTCGTCGAGGGCCGCAAGTCGGACGAGGTGGTCGCCGTCGCCGAGGAGCTGTGCGCGCGGGCGCTGGCCCTGGCCGAGGGCGAGGGTGTCGCCTGCGGGGTCGCCTCCACCGGGGACTCCATCGGCCCCGTCACCACCCCCGACCGGCTCTTCCGGCTCGCCGACGCCGCCCAGTACCGGGCCAAGGCCGCCCGCGCCGCGCACCCGGTGGTCGCCGGCCGCAGCCACGGGCCCGGCTTCGCGCCCGACCCGACGGTGCTGCTCGCGGACGCCGCCGACCCGCAGTACCGCACCGACGGGCGCCCCCGGTCCGGCGGCCGGGCCGGTACCGGCGACCGCCGGCGGTTCCGCGGCGCCGCGCACAGCGCCGACCCCGGGCAGCTGCTCACGGCGGTGCTCGCCGCGCTCGACCGGCAGGGCGCCGCCCGCGCCGTCCACCCGGCCGACACCATGGGCAAGCTCGCCGTCGTCGCCGAGACCACGGCCCGGCTGCTGGACGCGGTCGGCTGGTGGATCTCCTACGTGCCGCCCGGGTCGCAGCTGATGCACACCGCGCGGCACGCCGTCTACCGGATGACCAGCGGGCCGAGCAGCACCCGGGCGGAGACCCAGCGCGCCCAGATCGAGGCCCCGGACGCCGTCTTCGACCTCCGCCACTACCCGCTGACCCGGTCCGCCGTGCGCGGCGGCGCCTTCGCGCTGCGCGCCGGGGCGGCGGGCAACGATCCGGCGGAGGAGGCCATGCTGGTGGTCTCCGGCTACCGCGGCATGGTCGCGGCCGGCGGCCAGAACCCGGCGGGCGGCTGGCTCCTCGAACTCTTCGCCGACGACGCCACCCTCCCGCTCGGCCAGGTCGCCGCCGCCCTCCGCGCCCTGGTCGCCGTCGCCCTCGCCGGTCCCGCCTCCCCGCCCGGCACCTGAGCCGGGGGCCGAGGGCCCCGGGGAGTGTGGTGCTTCGGTGACCGGTTGGTTCCGAGCGGGTCGCGGTCCGGTCCTGGGGGTGGGCGGGACGGGGTGGGCGTGGGATGGTGTCGGCGGTCGGCGGGCCGTCGGGGTCGCGCCGGATCGATGACGGGGGTTGATTCCTGTGCGCGCTCGGGTGATGGGCCTGGTGCTCTCCGCGGTGCTCGCGTTCGGCGGGACGGCGTTGGCGGCCGCACCGGCGGCCTCGGCGGCCTCGGCGGCCTCGGCGGTTTCGGTGGCCCCGGTGGCCGAGGCCGGGTCGCGGACGGTGGCGGGCGGTGGTGCCGTCCGGCAGGTGTCGGCGGGGCAGGGTGCCGGGCAGGTCGGGGCGGCGGCGGAGCGCCATGACGCCGCGCAGCTGGCCGCGTCCAAGGACAAGTCGAAGAAAAAGAAGAAGAAGGGCCTCGGCAAGCTCATCGGACTGGTGATCGGCATCGCCGTGGTGCTGGTGGTGATCGCGGTGATCGTCGTCGTGGTGCTGATGCTGCGCCGCCGCAACCGGTCCTGAGAACGGGGCCGAGTCCTGGCGTGCTCAGTCCCGGACGGGGCCGAGCGCGCCCAGGACGGCCGCGACGACCTGGTCGGCGTAGCCGGGGTCGAGCGGGCCGAGGCCGTGCAGCCAGCGGTAGTACAGCGGGCCGTAGAGGAGTTCGACCGCGAGGTCGAGGTCCGCGTCGGCGCGCAGCTGGCCGGCCTCGCGGGCGGTCCGCAGGCGTTCGCGGGTGACGGTCAGCAGTGGGTCGAGGAGGCGTTCGCGGTAGTCGCGCAGCAGGGCGGGGTCGGTGAGCACCTCGGCGGTGAGGGCGCGTCCGGTGCGGTCGAAGGCGGGGTCGGCGAGTTCGAGGGCGGTGAGCCGCAGGACGGTCCGCAGGTCCTCGCCGAGGTCGCCGGTGTCGGGGAGGGCGAGGCTGCCGGAGGGGTTCTCGTTGGCGGCGAGGAAGGCGTCGAAGACGACGGCGCCCTTGGAGGGCCACCAGCGGTAGATGGTCTGCTTGCCGACGCCGGCGCGGGCGGCGATCTTCTCGATGGTCAGCTTGCCGAAGCCGAGTTCGGCGACGAGTTCGGCGGCGGCGGTGAGGATGGCCGCGCGGCTCTGCTCGTTGCGGCGGCTGGGGTCGGGGGTGGTCTGCGGTCCGGTCATGGGCGCCATTCTAACGAGATGACGAGACGATCCGTATCGTCTTGACGATCTGGCCTGCCGGGTGCATTCTGGTGGCACGTCAGCGAGACGAACCGTCTCGTCTCGACAAGGATCCGAACCGCAGCCTTCCGAGAGGACCACCGGCATGACCCGCTCCGCCCATATCGTCATGGCTTCCATCCCGGCCCACGGCCACGTCAACCCGAGTCTCGCCCTGATCGCCGAGCTCGTCGCCCGGGGCCACCGGGTGAGCTACGTCAACGCGCCGTCCTTCGCCGGGGCGGTCGCGTCCACCGGCGCCACACCCGTCCCGTACGACAGCGAGCTGCCGTTCGACGGCGACCCCGCGGGGTGGCCCGAGGGCCCGGTCGCGATCCAGGACGTCTTCCTCGACGACGCCCTCGCGATGACCCCGGTGCTGCGCCGGCTCTTCGCCGAGGACCGGCCCGACCTCGTGCTGTACGACATCGGCGCCTTCGCCGCCCGGGCGGTGGCCGAGGGGCACGGTGTGCCGGCGGTGCAGCTGTCGCCCACGATGGTCGGCTGGGAGGGCTTCGAGGAGGACATGGCGCCGATGTTCGAGGAGCTCCGCAGCGGGCCCGGCGGCCCCGAGCACTACCGGCGGTTCGGCGACTGGCTGGCCGGCAACGGCCTCGACGTCCGGGACGTCGAGCGGGACGTCGAGCGGTTCAAGAACCGCCCGGACCGCGCGCTGGCGCTGATCCCGCGGGCCCTGCAGCCCTGTGCGGACCGGGTCGACACCGACCGGATCAGCTTCGTCGGCCAGTGCTTCGGCGACCGCTCGCAGCAGGGCCACTGGCAGCGGCCCGCCGGGGCGGAGAAGGTGCTGCTGGTCTCGCTCGGCTCGGCCTTCACCGACCGCCCGGCCTTCTACCGGGCCTGCCTGGAGGCCTTCGGCGGCCTGCCCGGCTGGCACGTCGTGCTGCAGATCGGCCGGTACACCGACCGGGCCGCGCTGGGCGAGGTGCCGGCCAACGTCGAGGTGCACCGCTGGGTGCCGCAGTTCGACGTGCTGGCGCAGGCGGACGCCTTCGTCACCCACGCCGGCACCGGCGGCGCGAGCGAGGGCCTCTTCCACGGGGTGCCGATGATCGCGGTGCCGCAGGCCGTCGACCAGTTCGCCAACGCGGACTCGCTGGTGGCGCTCGGGGTGGCCCGGCGGCTGGACACCGAGGACGCGACCGCCGGGGCGCTGCGCTCCGCGCTGCTGGAGCTGACCGGGGACCCGGCGGTGGCCGAGCGGCTCGCGGAGGGGCGCGCCGCGGCCCGGGCCGAGGGCGGTACGGCGCGGGCGGCGGACCTGGTCGAGGCCGAGTTGAAGTGAGGCGGGGCGGGGGTGCGGCTCAGGCGATCCGGTCGGGGCGGGTGTACACATTGGCGCCCTCGCCGCGCAGGAAGCCGACCAGGGTCAGGCCCAGCTCCTCGGCGAGGTCCACGGCCAGCGAGGACGGCGCCGAGACCGCGGCCAGCAGCGGCACGCCGGCCAGCGCCGCCTTCTGGGTCAGTTCGAACGAGGCCCGGCCGCTGACCAGGAGCACATGGCCGGTCAGCGGCAGCAGGCCCTCCCGCAGCGCCCAGCCGACCACCTTGTCCACCGCGTTGTGCCGGCCGACGTCCTCGCGGGCGCACAGCAGTTCGCCGGTCCGGCCGTCGAACAGGCCGGCCGCGTGCAGGCCGCCGGTGGAGTCGAAGGTGCGCTGGACGGCGCGCAGCCGGTCCGGCAGCGCGTAGAGCAGCGCGGGCAGGACGCTCAGCGGGTCCTCGCCGACCGGGTGCCGGACGTGGGTGCGCACGGCGTCCACGGTGTCGCGGCCGCACAGTCCGCAGGCGCTGGTGGTGAGCAGGTTGCGGTGGGCGGAGAGCGGCAGCGGGCGGGTGGTGTCGCGCAGCGTCGCGTCCACCACGTTGTAGGTGTTGGCGCCGTCCGCGTCGGTGCCGGCGCAGTAGCGCAGTGCCGCCAGGTCCTCGCCGGTGGTGGCCAGGCCCTCGCCGACCAGGAAGCCCGCCACCAGGTCGAAGTCCTGGCCGGGGGTGCGCATGGTGACGGTGAGCGGTTCGCCGCCGAGCCGGATCTCCAGTGGTTCCTCGGCGGCCAGCGCGTCGGGCCGGGTGCTGCGCCCGTCCCCGCGCAGCCGGAGCACCCGCCGCCGTGCCGTCGCCCGCGTCATCGTCCCGCCCGCCTTCCCGTCCGCCGCGCCCGGCGTTGCGCCGTCCGCCTCCCCACAGCGTGCGGCACCGGCCCGGGTATTCGAAAATCCTGGTGACCGGGCGGTTCGGTGTCGCGAGCTTTCGACTGGGCCGAGATGGTTGTCATATCTCCATTCACCTGCTGAGATGATGCATATGGATATGCACAGTGCTGCGGCCGCCCACGCGCCGCTCGTCCAGGTCGGCAAGGCCGACGTCGGCGCCGAGGACGTGCTGGCCGTCGCCCGGGGCAACGCCCGGGTCGAGATCGGCCCCGACGCGATCGCCGAGATGGCGACCGCGCGCGCCCGGATCGACGCCCTGGCCGCCGAACCGCGCCCCGTCTACGGCGTCTCGACCGGCTTCGGCGCCCTCGCCGTCCGGCACATCAGCCCCGAGCTGCGCGCCCAGCTGCAGCGCTCGCTGGTGCGCTCGCACGCCGCAGGGATGGGCCCGGTGGTCGAGCGCGAGGTCGTCCGCGCGCTGATGTTCCTGCGCATGAAGACCCTCGCCAGCGGCCGCACCGGCGTCCGCCCGCTGGTCGCCCGGACCATGGCCGCGCTCCTCAACGCCGGCATCACCCCGGTGGTCCGCGAGTTCGGCTCGCTCGGCTGCTCCGGCGACCTCGCGCCGCTGTCGCACTGCGCGCTCGTGCTCATGGGCGAGGGTGTGGCCACCGGCCCCGACGGCGTCGAGAAGCCCGCCGGCGAGCTGCTCGCCGCCGCCGGCATCGAGCCCGTCGAGCTGCTGGAGAAGGAGGGCCTCGCCCTCATCAACGGCACCGACGGCATGCTCGGCATGCTGGTCATGGCCATCGCGGACCTGCAGCGGCTGTTCACCACCGCCGACATCACCGCCGCGATGACCCTGGAGGCGCTGCTCGGCAGCGACAAGGTGCTCGCGCCCGAGCTGCACGCCCCGATCCGCCCGCACCCCGGCCAGGCGGCCGCCGCCGCCAACATGCTGACCGTGCTCCGGGGCTCCGGCCTCACCGGCCACCACCAGGACGACGCGCCGCGGGTCCAGGACGCCTACTCGATCCGCTGCGCCCCGCAGGTCGCCGGCGCCGGCCGCGACACCCTCGCCCACGCCCAGCTGGTCGCCTCCCGGGAGCTGGCCGCCTCGGTCGACAACCCGGTGGTGCTGCCGGACGGCCGGGTCGAGTCCAACGGCAACTTCCACGGCGCCCCGGTCGCCTACGTGCTGGACTTCCTCGCCATCGCCGCCGCCGACCTCGGCTCGATCTCCGAGCGCCGCACCGACCGGCTGCTCGACAAGGCCCGTTCGCACGGCCTGCCGGCCTTCCTGGCCGACGACCCGGGCGTGGACTCCGGCCTGATGATCGCCCAGTACACCCAGGCCGCGCTGGTCAGCGAGAACAAGCGGCTCGCGGTGCCGGCCTCGGTCGACTCGATCCCCTCCTCCGCCATGCAGGAGGACCACGTCTCGATGGGCTGGTCCGCCGCGCGCAAGCTGCGCCAGGCCGTGGAGAACCTCGGCCGGATCCTGGCCGTCGAGCTCACCGCCGCCGCCCGGGCGCTGGAGATCCGTCAGCAGGCCGGAACGGGCGCCGAGCCGGCGCCGGCCACGGCCGCGGCGATGGCCGCCGCCCGGGCCGCCGGGGTCGGCGGCGCCGGTCGCGACCGCTTCCTGTCGCCGGACCTGGAGGCCGCCGCCGCGCTGGTCGCCTCGGGCGAGCTGGTGCGGGCCGTCGAGCGGGTCACCGGCCCGCTGGCCTGACCTCCGCGCCGTACCGAACGGGTGGGACGGGTGACCGGTGGCCGGTGGCGCCGCCGGTCACCGGTCCCAGTCGCTCTTCGGGGCCGCCGCGCCGCGCTGCTCCTGGATCCGCTCGGCGAGCGAGGACGAGACGTTGACGCCGACGATGCCGCCCCAGCAGACCAGCAGGCCCCAGAAGCCGCCGCTCTCGGCGGCGATCGCGGACAGCGGGATGCCGAGCACCAGCGAGATGATCGGGAGCCTGGTCGCCGAACGGCGGCCGAAGCGGCGCGGCCCGTACCCCGGACGGCCGTACGCCTCGGCCGGGCCGTAGCCCTCGGCCGGGCCGTAGCCGTCGGCGGGGCCGAGCCGCTCGGCCACCCGGCGCTCCACCCGGGCGTCGAGGCGGGCGTCGATCCGGGAGAGGAAGGAGTCGACGAGTTCCGACTCGTACTCCGGGCCGAGCTCCTTGCGGGCCTGCAGCGAGGCGTCCAGATCGCGCCGCAGATCGTCCTGACGAGTGTCCATGGGCACCAGCTTCCTCCCTCCGGAGGCCGCCGGTCCATCGGTCCGACGGGGATTCAGGGCGGTCTCAGGGGGATCTCAGGGTCACCCCGAGACGGCCCGCACCCCCTCCGCACCCGCCCGGGGACCGCTCCGGGAGGTCTCGCCCGACGTTCCGTCGGGCGAGACGTCTTTGCCAGCGGCGGCCCGCTGCTGCACAGTCGTCCGAACAGCTCGCATCCGGAGGTACCGCCATGACCGCCACCGACGACGCCGGCACGGTCGGTCCCTCCGCCCGGCTGCTCCAGCTCTTCGAGGGGCACCGGCTCACCCCCACCCAGCGGCGGATCGCGCACTCGCTGGTCCGGCACGCCACCGAGGCGCCGTTCCTCTCCAGCGTCGAGGTCGCCGAACTCGCCGGCGTCAGCCAGCCCTCGGTGACCCGGTTCGCGGTGGCCCTCGGCTACGACGGCTACCCGGCGCTGCGCAAGCAGCTGCGCGAACTCGGCGCCGGCGAGGCCGCCGCCCCCGAGACCCCGGCCGACGCCGTCCGCAACGAGCACCAGCAGGCCGTGCTCGCCGAGATCGAGCACCTGCGCCACCTGGCCGAGCTGCTCGCCGACCCCGAGCCGATCGCCCGCGCCGCCCGGCTGCTCGCCGCCTCCCGCCCGCTGCCGGTGCTCGGCCTGCGGGCCGCCTCCGCACAGGCGCGCGGCTTCGCGTACTTCGCCGCCAAGGTGCACCCGGACATCCGGCTGCTGGACGAGGGCGGCAGCATGCTCGCCGACCGGCTGGAGCAGGCGGCCGCCGCGGGCGCGAGCGTGCTGCTCTGCTTCGCCCTGCCGCGGTACCCGCGCGAGCTGATGGACGCCCTGGCGGTGGCCCGGGAGTGCGGACTGACCGTCGTCACCGTGGCCGACAGCGTCTTCGCGCCGGTCGCCAAGCTCTCCGACCTGATGCTGCCGGCCGCCGTCGGCACCGGACTGGTCTTCGACACCGCCTGCGCGCCGATGATGCTCGGCCGGGTGCTGCTGCAGACCATGTGCGACGAACTCCCGGGCGCCGAGGCGCGGCTGGAGGCCATCGAGCAGTCGGCGGCGGCCCGGGGGCTGTTCCTGGAGTAGCCCCCGGGGGATCGCGCGTCAGGCTTCGAGGGCCTGCCGGATCCGCCGCAGGGTCGCACGCATGCCGGCCCGGTTGTGCGCGGCCCGCCGCTCCGGGGCGACGCCGGTGAAGACCTTGCCGAGCAGTTCGGCGACCGGCGCGCTGCGCCCGGTCCGCAGGTCCCGCCAGTACTCGGTGAGGTTCGTGCCGCCCTCGCCGTCCGGCGCGAACCGGTAGCCCCACTCCGCGACCGGCAGCCCGAAGGTGTCCACCCGGAACGCGAACTCGCTGCCCGGGCGGGCCGTCGTCACCCGGCAGGTGGTGAACCAGACGAACAGGCCGCGCCGGTTGAAGCCGACGAACCGGTCCCCGGCCCGCAGCGGTCCCCGCCGGGCCCACACCGCCCGGCACTCGGGGCTCCACTCGCCGGTCCGCCGCACGGTGCTGACGGCGCGGTAGACCTCCGTCGGCGTGGCCGACACGCCGATGCTCTCCTCGATGCCCCACTCGCGGTCCATGTCCGCCCTCCCCGTTCGTCCCCGCGGCCCGGAACGCCGCCCCGGCGACCGTACCCGCAGGTTGGCGATCCGCCCAGGGCGGGCATCATTCCGGTCAGGGGGTGCCGCCATGCGCGTGATCCACGAGATGAAGTTCGTCGGCCGGCTCGCCTCCGGAGCCGACGAGTGGTCCTGCCCGACCTGCGGACGCCGTGTCACCCTGCGCCGTCTGCCCGATCCCGAACTCACCGTCCTCGACCCGGGCGACGAGACCGTCGTCCACGTCGGCGTCATCGAACCCGACGCCCGCGCCGCCGCGGCCGCCGAGCAGTACGGCCTCGGCCCCGTCCAGGAGATCCCCCGCCCACCCCGGACCCCCGCGCCGCCCGTGCCTTCCGGCGCCCGGTCCGCGGACGTCCCCGACGACGCCGACCGCCGCTGGCTCGCCGAGATCGGCATCGACTGGGACGGCGACGCGGCGGCCTGAGGTCCAGTCAGTGTCGAGGTGCGTACAACTGCAGGTCCACTGTCGGGAGTTCACTTGACAGCGGTGCGGTGAGCGGCACTGGCTCGCCGTACTTGCCGTGCAGCACTCCCTGGTAGGCGCCGTCCCGGGGGTGGGTGTAGAGCGTCCAGACGCCCTTACGGGGGTCGACGGTCAGGAGCACCGACACCCCGGCGGTGGCGTACCAGTCTGTTTTGGTGGCGACGGACCTGACGCCCTCGGAGTTCGAGATCACCTCGATCGCGAGAGCCACATCGCGTGGATCTGCCAGCCATTCGTCGTCGTCCTCCCATTCGACGGGGAGCACGACGAGGTCGGGAGTGGCGTAGTCGTCCCTGTTGTCCGGCATGGCGATGGACGAGACCTCGTAGGTGTCGAGGCCTGCGGGAAGCAGTAGGGCGAGCCGGCGATTGAGTCGCTTGATGGTCCCTGCGTGCTTTCCGCGAGGAGTCGGGGACATCACCAGGGTTCCTCCGATGATCTGAACTCGGAGGCCGGTGCTCCGCTCGATCTCCTCCGCCGCGTCCCGGAGTCTCCCCGGCCGCACGGTGATGGCCGTCATCGCGTCCTCCATTCGTCGGCGCCTGGGCCGATTGGCTGGTGTTCGCCGGGTTCAGCGTAGCGCGGAGGGTGTCGGTCGTACGGGCGCTGATCGGATGTGCGCAGGTCTGGCCGAAGGCTGAATGTTTGGATATATTCAGTGAAGTCGAGCCTGAATGAATTCATCCGCAAGGAGATCGTGACATGGTGCAGCAGGCGAGTGGGCCGCGTGAGGTGCGGGCGGCGCGGGGGACCGGGCTGACCACGCAGGGGTGGCAGCAGGAGGCCGCCCTGCGGATGCTCATGAACAACCTCGACCCCGAGGTGGCCGAGCACCCCTCGAAGCTGGTCGTCTACGGCGGCACCGGCAAGGCCGCGCGCGACTGGCGCTCCTTCGACGCCATGGTGCGCACGCTGGAGGGCCTGAAGCAGGACGAGACCATGCTGGTCCAGTCCGGCCGGCCGGTCGGCGTCATGCAGACCCACGAGTGGGCGCCGCGGGTGCTGATCGCCAACTCCAACCTGGTCGGCGACTGGGCCAACTGGGAGGAGTTCCGCCGCCTGGAGAGCCTCGGGCTCACCATGTACGGGCAGATGACCGCCGGGTCCTGGATCTACATCGGCACCCAGGGCATCCTCCAGGGCACCTACGAGACCTTCGCCGCCGTCGCCAACAAGCGCTTCAACGGGACGCTCGAAGGCACCATCACCCTCACCGCCGGCCTCGGCGGCATGGGCGGCGCCCAGCCGCTGGCCGTCACCATGAACGGCGGCGTGGCGATCTGTATCGACTGCGACCCGTCCCGGATCTCCCGCCGGATCGAGCACCGCTACCTGGACGTCGAGGCCAAGAACCTCTCCCACGCGCTGGAGCTCGCCACCGCCGCCCGCGACAAGAAGCAGCCGCTCTCCATCGGCCTGCTGGGCAACGCCGCCGAGCTGTTCCCGCAGCTGCTGGCGATGGACGCGCCGATCGACATCGTCACCGACCAGACCAGCGCCCACGACCCGCTGAGCTACCTTCCGGTCGGCGTCTCCTTCGACGACATGGCCACCTACGCGGCCGAGAAGCCCGCCGAGTTCACCACCCGCTCGCGCGAGTCGATGGCCAAGCACGTCGAGGCGATGGTCGGCTTCCAGGACCGCGGCGCCGAGGTCTTCGACTACGGCAACTCGATCCGCGGCGAGGCCCAGCTGGCCGGCTACGACCGCGCCTTCGCCTTCCCCGGCTTCGTCCCCGCGTACATCCGGCCGCTGTTCTGCGAGGGCAAGGGCCCGTTCCGCTGGGCCGCGCTGTCCGGCGACCCGCAGGACATCGCCAAGACCGACAAGGCCGTGCTCGACCTCTTCCCGGAGAACGAGTCGCTGCACCGCTGGATCAAGATGGCCCAGGAGAAGGTGCACTTCCAGGGCCTGCCCGCGCGGATCTGCTGGCTCGGCTACGGCGAGCGCGACAAGGCCGGCGAGCGCTTCAACGACATGGTCGCCGCCGGCGAGCTGTCCGCCCCGATCGTCATCGGCCGCGACCACCTGGACTGCGGCTCGGTCGCCTCCCCCTACCGGGAGACCGAGGCGATGCTGGACGGCTCCGACGCGATCGCCGACTGGCCGCTGCTCAACGCCATGGTCAACGTCGCCTCCGGCGCGTCCTGGGTCTCGATCCACCACGGCGGCGGCGTCGGCATCGGCCGCTCGATCCACGCCGGCCAGGTCACCGTCGCCGACGGCACCGCGCTGGCCGGCGAGAAGATCCGCCGGGTGCTCACCAACGACCCGGGCATGGGAGTCATCCGCCACGTCGACGCCGGCTACGACCGGGCCGACGAGGTCGCCGCCGAGCGCGGCGTGCGCGTCCCGATGAACGAGCACGGCTCGACGGACGAGCTGTGAGCGACCAGGGCTCCGCGAGCTTCGAACGGATGTGGGCGGAGCTGCTCCCCGTGGGCCGCTCCGCCGCGTCCGGCGGCTACCGCCGCTTCGCCTGGAACAGCGCCGACGCCGAGTGCCGGGCCTGGTTCGAGCAGCAGGCCCGCGACCGGGGCCTGCACTACGAGCTGGACCGCAACGGCAACCAGTGGGCCTGGCTCGGCGACCCTGCCGGCGAGGGCGCGGTGGTCACCGGCTCGCACCTGGACTCCGTCCCGGACGGCGGCGCCTTCGACGGCCCGCTCGGCGTGGTCTCCTCCTTCGCGGCGCTCGACGAACTGCGCGCCCGGGGGACCGGCCTCACCCGGCCGCTGGCGATCGTCAACTTCGGCGACGAGGAGGGCGCCCGGTTCGGGGTGGCCTGCATCGGCTCCCGGCTCACCGCCGGGGTGCTCGCCAAGGAGCAGGCGTACGAGCTGCGCGACGCCGACGGCGTCCGGCTGCCCGACGCGATGGAGCGGGCCGGCCAGGACCCGACCGCGATCGGCGCGGACGGCGACCGGCTGGCCCGGATCGGCGCCTTCGTCGAACTGCACGTCGAGCAGGGCCGCTACCTGACCGAGGAGCACCCGGTCGGCGTGGCGAGCGCGATCTGGCCGCACGGCCGCTGGCGGTTCGACTTCCACGGCGAGGCCAACCACGCCGGCACCACCCGGATCGAGGACCGCCGCGACCCGATGCTGACCTACGCCAACACCGTGCTCGCCGCGCGGAAGAAGGCGAAGCTCGCGGGCGCGCTGGCCACCTTCGGCAAGGTCGCCGTGGAGCCCAACGGCACCAACGCGATCGCCTCGCTGGTGCGCGGCTGGCTGGACTCCCGGGCGGCCGACGAGGAAACCCTCACCGCGCTGGTCGAGGAGATCGGCCGGGCCGCCGCCGAGCGCGGCGAGCGCGACGGCGTCACGGTCGGGCTGACCCGCGAGTCCTACACCCCGGTGGTGGACTTCGACGGCCCGCTGCGCGACCGCCTCGCCGCCAGGCTGGGCGGCGTCCCCGTGCTGCCCACCGGCGCGGGACACGATGCCGGGATCCTCGCCTCGGCGGTCCCGACCGCCATGCTGTTCGTGCGCAACCCGAGCGGCGTCTCGCACTCCCCGGCGGAGCACGCCGAGCCGGCCGACTGCCTGGCCGGCGTCGCCGCCCTCGCCGACGTACTGGAGGACCTGGCGTGTCAGTAAGCAGTGCCGGAGGCGCGCAGACGACAGGCGGTGCCGGAGGCGCGCAAACGACAACGTTCTGGGCGCAGTACGCCTGGCTGCCGCACGCCAACGGGCCGGTGGTCGAGCCGGACGTGCTGATCACCACCGGGGCCGGTGGAAAGATCGCCCGGGTGCAGCCGGACAGCGGGCCCTGCCCGCCCGGCGCCGTCCGGCTGGAGGGCCTGCTGCTCCCGGGGCAGGCGAACGCGCACTCGCACGCCTTCCACCGGGCGCTGCGCGGCCACGTCCAGGTCGGCTCCGGCACCTTCTGGACCTGGCGCGACACCATGTACCGGTTCGCCGGCGCGCTCGACCCGGAGCGCTACCTGGCGCTCGCCACCGCGGCCTACGCGGAGATGGCGCTCGCCGGGATCACCGCCGTCGGCGAGTTCCACTACCTGCACCACGCGCCCGGCGGCGCCCGGTACGACGATCCCAACGCGATGGGCGAGGCGCTGATCGAGGCCGCCGCCCGGGCCGGCATCCGGATCACCCTGCTCGACACCTGCTACCTGTCCTCCGGCTTCGGCACCGAGCCGACCAGGCCGCAGCTGCGGTTCAGCGACGGCGACGCCGAGAGCTGGGCCGAGCGGGCCGACCTGCTGAAGGCCCGCGAGCACGCCCGGATCGGCGCCGCGATCCACTCGGTGCGCGCCGTGCCCGCCGAGCAGATCGGTACCGTCGCCGAGTGGGCGGCGCAGCGCGAGGCGCCGCTGCACGTCCACCTGTCCGAGCAGACCGCCGAGAACGACGCCTGCCTCGCCGCGCACGGCGTCACCCCGACCCGGCTGCTCGCCGACCGCGGCGCGCTCGGTCCGCGCACCTCGGTCGTGCACGCCACCCACCTCACCGAGGAGGACGTCGAGCTGCTGACCGGCTCCTCCACCACCGTCTGCATGTGTCCCACCACCGAGCGGGACCTCGCGGACGGCATCGGCCCGGCCCGGCAGCTGGCCTCCGGGGGGTGCCCGATCAGCCTCGGCAGCGACAGCCACGCCGTGATCGACCCGTTCGAGGAGGCCCGGGCGCTGGAGCTGGACGAGCGGCTGCGGACCCGCACCCGCGGCCACTGGACGGCGAACGCGCTGCTCCGGGCCGGTACGGAGGACGGCCACGCCTCGCTCGGCTGGCCCGAGGCGGGGCGGATCGAGGCCGGTTCGCTGGCCGACTTCACCGTGATCGCCCTGGACTCGGTGCGCACGGCCGGTCCGGCGCCCCGGCTGGGCGCGGAGATCGCGGTGTTCGCGGCCGCCGCGGCGGACGTCCGGCACGTGGTGGTCGGCGGCCGGCACGTGGTCAAGGACGGCACGCACACCCTGGTGCCGGACGTGCCGGGTGCGCTGCGGTCCTCGATCGCCGCGCTCGGCTGCTGAGTTCTCGGCATTCCCGTGGGTGACCGGGGGCGGGCGGCATCGGACCGTCCGCCCCCGCTCCCGTTTCCCGCTCCGCCCCAGTTTCCCGTTCCCGTTCCCGCTCCGCTCCAGTTTCCCGTTCCCGTTCCCGCTCCCCGAAAGGTTCCGACGTGAGCAGCTCGAACAGCACCCCGAGCAGCAGCCCGACCATGCCGAGCACCCTGATCACCGGGATCGGCACCCTGGTCACCAACGACCCCGCGCACGGGACCGGGCCGCTCGGCGCGCTCACCGACGCGGCGGTGGTGATCGACGGCGGCACCGTCGCCTGGGTCGGCCCGGCGGCCGGGGCCCCCGCCGCCGACGAGGTGTTCGACGCGGCGGGCCGCGCCCTGCTGCCCGGCTGGGTGGACTCGCACGCCCACCTGGTCTTCGCCGGTGACCGCACCGCCGAGTTCAACGCCCGGATGTCCGGGCAGTCCTACTCGGCCGGCGGCATCCGCACCACGGTGGCCGCCACCCGGGCCGCCGCCGACGCCGAGCTCGACGCCAACCTGGCCCGGCTGGT
Source organism: Streptomyces sp. XY431 (assembly GCF_001279805.1). Lineage (NCBI taxonomy): Bacteria > Bacillati > Actinomycetota > Actinomycetes > Kitasatosporales > Streptomycetaceae > Streptomyces > Streptomyces sp. XY431. The sequence goes on along the minus strand of NZ_LGDO01000242.1, from coordinate 14,551 downwards.
GCGGGAGGCGCTGCGCCAGGGCACCACGCTGGTCGAGTGCAAGTCCGGGTACGGGCTCACGGTGGAGGACGAGTCGCGGGCGCTGCGGATCGCCTCCTCGTACACGCCGGAGACCACCTACCTGGGTGCGCACGTGGTGGCCCCGGAGTTCGCGGACGACCCGGCGGGCTACGTCGAGCTGGTCACCGGCCCGATGCTGGACGCCTGCGCGCCGTACGCCCGCTGGGTGGACGTGTTCTGCGAGAAGGGCGCCTTCGACGGCGACCAGGCCCGGGCGATCCTCACCGCGGGGATCGAGCGCGGGCTGATCCCCCGGGTGCACGCCAACCAGCTCACCTACGGCCCGGGTGTGCAGCTGGCGGTGGAGCTGGGCGCGGCCTCGGCGGACCACTGCACCCACCTCACGGACGAGGACGTGGCCGCGCTGGCGGGCTCGTCGACGGTGGCGACGCTGCTGCCGGGGGCCGAGTTCTCCACCCGGGCGGTCTACCCGGACGCGCGCCGGCTGCTGGACGCGGGGGCGGTGGTGGCGCTGTCCACCGACTGCAACCCGGGCTCCAGCTTCACGAGTTCGATGGCGTTCTGCATCGCGGTGGCGGTGCGGGAGATGGGCATGACGCCGGACGAGGCGGTCTGGGCCGCGACGGCGGGCGGCGCGCGGGCGCTGCGGCGTACGGATGTCGGCACGGTGCGGGTGGGGGCCCGGGCGGACCTGCAGCTGCTGGACGCGCCCTCGCCGGTGCACCTGGCCTACCGGCCGGGTGTGCCGCTGACGGCGGCGGTCTGGCGGGCGGGCGTGCGCGAGGTCTGACGGGCCGGGAGGTTTGACGGGCCGGGAGGCCGGACGGCGCCGGGAGGTCGGACGGCGCTTCGGGCGGTGTGCGGGGCCGGGAGGGTGTGCCTCTCCCGGCCCCGCCGTCGTGCTCAGCCGAGTCCCAGCGACCGCCGCAGGAAGTCGAGCTGGTGGTGCAGCAGGTGCTCGGCCACCCCGGGGTCGGCCGGGGAGTGGCCCGCGCCGGGGAGCGGCAGGAACTCGTGCGGGCGGCCGGCGGCGAGCAGGGCGGCCGAGAGCCGCAGACTGTGGGCGGGCAGCACGTTGTCGTCGGCGAGGCCGTGGATCAGCAGCAGCGGGCGGCGCAGCCCGGGGGCGTCGGGGAACAGCGAGGCGGCCTCGTAGCGCTCGGGGTGCTCGTCCGGGTGGCCGAGGAAGCGTTCCTTCCAGTGGGTGTCGTAGAGCCGGTGGTCGGTGGGGGCGGCCCCGGCGACGGCGGCGTGGAACACGTCGGGGCGGCGCAGGACGGCGAGCGCGGCGAGGAAGCCGCCGAAGGACCAGCCGCGGATGCCGACCCGGTCGAGGTCGAGCAGTCCGGGGCGGAGCGCGGCGGTGGCGTGCAGGGCGTCGACCTGGTCGGCGAGGACGGGGTCGGCGATGTCCGCGAAGACGCTCTTCTCCCAGCGCGGGCCGCGCCCGGGGGTGCCCCGGCCGTCGACGACCAGGACGGCGAAGCCCTGGTCGGCGAACCACTGGGAGGTCAGGTCCCACCAGTGCGGGGCGGCGGAGACCTTGGCCATGGCGGGGCCGCCGTAGGGGTCGAGCAGCACGGGCAGCGGGCCGTCGCCGGGGCGGTGGCCGGCGGGGAGGAAGAGCGTGGCGCGGAGTTCGCGCGGGCCGAGCCGGAGCAGTTCGGGCCGGGCGGTGAGGACGGGCGTCTGCGTGCGGGAGACGAGGGTCGCGGCGGGCCGGCCCGGTCGGTGGACGGTGGTGCGGCCGGTGGGCGCGCCGGGAGTGCGGGCGGTGTGGACGAGCGTGCCGGCGCGGCGCACGCCGGTGTGCGTGCCGGGCTCGTGGCTGAGCCGGACTGCGCCCGAGGCCGGGTCCCACGACCAGAGGTGGGTCTCGGTCGGTTCGTCGGAGGCGGTGAACAGCACCTGCTCGCCGTCGGTCCCGAGGACGGCGCGCAGCTGGAGGCCGGGCGGGGTGACGGGGGTGCCGTCGACGGTGAGGTGGCGGGTGTCGCCGTGGTCGGCGGTGTCGACGAGGGAGCCGGCGGCGGTCCGGGCGGGCACGCCGGGGAGGAGTTCGACCCAGTGCTCGTCGCGGCGTTCGGCGAGGACGCGGGTGGCGCCGTCGGCGGGGTCGACCGCGAGGGTGAGCACGGTGCGCTGGTCGCGGCTCTGCACGGCGGCGTACGGGCCGTGGGCGTCCCAGCCGGCGGCGGTCAGGTACTCGAAGCCGGCCCGGTCCCAGCGGACCTCGGTGCGTCCGCCGTCGAGGTCGAGCAGCCAGAGGGTGACCTCGGCGTTGTCGGTGCCGGCCAGCGGGTAGCGGTGCGTGCGCGGCGGCCGGGCCGGGTCGGCGGGGTCGGCGTGGTGGAGGCGGCGCAGCGGGCGCTCGTCGACCCGGGCGACCAGCAGCCGGGTGCCGTCGGGGGACCACCAGTGGGCGCGGTGGCGGTGCATGGACTCGGCGGCGACGTGTTCGGGCAGGCCGTAGCGGACCTCTTGGTGCTCGGGTTCGGCGAGCGCGCGGTCGTCCCGGCCGTCGGCCCCGACGACCCGCAGGGCGCCGCCGCCGACGTAGGCGATCCGGCGGCCGGTGGGGTCGGGGCGGGGGTCGTGGACCTCGGTGGCGGTGGGTACCCGGCGGACCTCGCCGGTGGCGGTGTCGGCGAGCAGCAGGACGCCGGACAGGGCGAGGGCGGCGGTGCGGCCGGCGGCGTCGGTCGCGTACGCGGTGATGCCGCGGCCGAGGACGCGGGCGCGTTCGCGCCGGATCCGTTCGGCCTCGGGGAGTTCGCCGCCGGTGTCGCCGAGGGCGGCCGGGTCGGCGATCAGGCGTTCCTCGCCGGTGTCGGTGTCGAGGGCCCAGAGCCGTCCGGTCGGGTCGTCGCCGGCCTGGCTGCGCAGGAAGAGCACGGTGCGGCCGTCGGCGGTGACGGTGGGGGCGGCGGGCGCGCCGAGGGTGAGGCGTCCGGTGCGGGCGAGCTGGCGGGGGAGCGAATCGGTCGGCATGCCGGGCACCATAGGCAGATCCGTTCGGGTGCTGTCGAGAGCTGGCCGGGCCGGGGAAACGGCCGGGGCCGCCGCGGATTCAGGAATCCGCGGCGGCCCCGGGGCCGGTCGAGGGGGACGTCAGTGGACGTCGCCCATCAGCCGCACGACGTTGCGGCGGTACATGTACAGCGCCGCGCCGGCGAGGATCGCCATGCCGCCCTGGACCGCGAAGTACCAGGTGGAGCCGACCACGCTGTCGCCGAGGACGAGCTGGAAGATGGCGGCGACGCAGTCACCCGCGGTGACCGCGAGGAACCACACGCCCATCATCTGGCTGGCGTACTTGGTCGGCGCCAGCTTGGTGGTGACGGACAGGCCGACCGGGGAGAGGGTCAGCTCGCCGACGGTCTGGATCAGGTAGACCGAGGCCAGCCAGAGCGGCGTGACCTTGGTGTCGCCGGAGGCGGCGGCCATCGCCAGCATCATGACGATGAACGAGGCGCCGATCATCAGCAGGCCGAAGGAGAACTTCGCGGTGGTGCTGGGGTTCTTGGAGCGGCGGGAGAGCGCCACCCAGATCCAGGCGAAGACCGGGGCCAGGGCCATGATGTACAGCGGGTTGAGCGACTGGAACCAGCTCGACGGGAAGTCGAAGCCGAACAGCGTGGACGCGGTGTTGTCCTGCGCGAAGATGTTCAGCGTCGAGCCGGACTGGTCGTAGATCATCCAGAACACGGCGGCGGCGACGAAGAACCAGATGTAGCCGCTCATCCGGGACTGCTCGGTCTCGTCGAGGTCCTTGTCGCGCTTCACCTTGGCGAAGACGAAGACCGGGATCGCGAGGCCCGCGATGGACAGCGGCCAGATCGCCCAGTTGATGGTGAAGTGGCCGGTCAGCGCGACGACCGTGTAGAAGACGACGGCGGCGGCGAGCCACAGCGCGGCCTTCTTGAAGATCGCGCTCTTCTCGGCGGCCGAGATCGGCGAGGTCACCACGTCGCTCTTGGCGCTCAGGTGGCGGGTGCCGAGCAGGAACTGGGCCAGGCCCAGGGCCATGCCGACGCCGGCCAGGGCGAAGCCCAGGTGCCAGTCGACCTCCTGGCCGACGGTGCCGATGACCAGCGGGGCGGCGAAGGCACCGAGGTTGATGCCCATGTAGAAGATGGTGAAGCCGCCGTCACGGCGCGGGTCGTTGGGCCCGTCGTAGAGGTGGCCGACCATCGTCGAGATGTTGGCCTTGAGCAGGCCCGAGCCGATCGCGATCAGCGCGAGGCCGGCGAAGAACGACACACCGACCGGCAGGGCCAGCAGGAAGTGGCCGATCATGATGATCGTGCCGCCGAGGGCGACGGTCTTCCGGGCGCCGAGGAAGCGGTCGGCGATCCAGCCGCCCGGGAGGGCCAGCAGGTAGACCATCGCCGTGTAGACGCTGTAGACGGCGCTCGCGACGGCCATCTTCATGCCGAGGCCGCCGTCGGTGACGGAGGCGGTCATGTAGAGCACCAGCAGGGCACGCATGCCGTAGTAGCTGAAGCGCTCCCACATCTCGCTCATGAAGAGGGTGGCGAGGCCCCGGGGGTGCCCGAGGAAGGTCTTGCCGCTGGGAGAGGCCGACTGAACGCCGGACTCCAGGGTCGTAGACGCCATGTGTAGTGGTTCCTTGCCTGACAGCGTCCGCCAAGGGGGGTGGAGGCGGACGTGGACGAAACCACTCTACGTGGCGATATTTGGCGGCATCAGCTGACAAAAGCCGTGTATCAGGTATGGAAATGGCAAAGTCCGCGAGAGATCAGTCCACGCTATCCATGGTAGAGCAGCAATTATTCCTTCGCTTTCAAGCCTGAGGAGCAGGATCTTCGCCGAACACGCGGCCCGGGTGTGTTGGTTGAGGCTCGACCACCCCCCGTATAACGATCACGCACTGTGAACTACCTCACGGCGGCAACGGCCGCACCCCGGCGGACTACCATCAGCCCATGACCTGTGTGCTGCTCGCCGAGGACGACCCCGCGATCTCCGAACCGCTCGCCCGGGCGCTGCGTCGCGAGGGGTACGAGGTGCTCGTCCGTGAGGACGGCCCCTCCGCGCTGGCCGCCGGGCTCGGCGAGGAGGTCGACCTCGTCGTCCTCGACCTGGGCCTGCCCGAGATGGACGGCCTGGAGGTGTGCCGCCGGCTGCGCGCGGACGGCCGCAGCTGCCCCGTCCTGGTGCTCACCGCTCGCGCGGACGAGGTCGACACGGTGGTCGGCCTGGACGCCGGCGCCGACGACTACGTCACCAAGCCGTTCCGGCTCGCCGAACTGCTCGCCCGGGTCCGGGCCCTGCTCCGGCGCGGCAACGTCGACCAGCTCACCACCGGCGCCCACGGCGTCAAGATCGACATCGAGTCGCACCGCGCCTGGCTGGGCGAGGAGGAGCTCACCCTCTCCGCCAAGGAGTTCGAGCTGCTCCGGGTGCTGGTCCGGGACGCCGGCCGGGTGGTCACCCGCGAGGAGATCATGCGGCAGGTCTGGGACACCACCTGGTGGACCTCCACCAAGACCCTGGACATGCACATCTCCTGGCTGCGCAAGAAGCTCGGCGACGATGCCGCCAACCCCCGCTACATCGCCACCGTGCGCGGGGTGGGCTTCCGGTTCGAGAAGAATTAGCCCGAGCGGACGCCCCGACCGGGGGCGCCCACCACCGTCGGGAGCGGCAGCGTGAAACGCCGAATGATCAACTCGCTGCTGGGCGTCGTCCTGGTGGTGGTCGTGGTGTTCTGCGTCCCGCTGGCGGTGGTGGAGAAGCGCACCATCGTCAGCTCCGCCCAGGACCGGGTGGACGCCGCCGCCGTCCGGGTGCTCGCCCTGGTGGAGAACCGGCTCGCCGCCAACGAGCCCGTCACCGGCGACAAGTTCGTCAACCAGGTCTCCGAGGGCCAGTACGTCGAGGTGGACATCCCCGGCCGGGCGACCGTCTCCAGCGGGCAGCGGCCCGACGGCGACCATGTGCTCAAGGCGGTCGAACGCGGCGCCAGCGGCGAGACCGTCATCGTCGAGCAGTCCCGCGAGGCGGTCGACCACGAGATCGCCAACATGCTGCTGCTGCTCGGCGTGGTCGCGTTGCTCGCCGTGCAGGCCGCCGTCGCCCTCGCCGTCTGGCAGGCCAAACGGCTCGCCCAGCCGCTCACCGACCTCGCCGAGACCGCCGAGCGGCTCGGCTCCGGCGACCCGCGCCCGCGCGACCGCCGCTACGGCGTGCCCGAACTCGACCGGGTCGCCGAGGTGCTCGACGTCAGCGCCGAACGGATCGCCCGGATGCTCACCGCCGAGCGTCGGCTCGCCGCCGACGCCTCGCACCAGCTGCGCACCCCGCTCACCGCGCTCTCCATGCGGCTGGAGGAGATCACCGCGCTGGCCGAGGACCCGGAGACGGTCAAGGAGGAGGCCACCATCGCCCTCCAGCAGGTGGAGCGGCTCACCGACGTCGTCCAGCGGCTGCTGACCACCCAGCGCGACCCGCGCAGCCCCACCGCCGTCGCCTTCGACGTCGACGACGTGGTCAAGCAGCAGATCGAGGAGTGGGGACCGTCGCTGCGCGGCACCGGGCGGGTGCTCCAGGTCGAGGGCCTGCGCGGGGTCACCGCCGTCGGCACCCCCGGCACGGTCGCCCAGGTGCTGGCCACCCTGATCGAGAACACGCTGATGCACGGCGCCGGGACGGTCACCCTGCGGGTCCGGCCGTCCGGGACGTCGGTGGTGGTCGAGGTGCAGGACGAGGGCCCCGGGGTCCCGCCCGAGCTGGGCAACCGGGTGTTCGAGCGCGCGGTCAGCGGCCGCAACTCGACCGGCATCGGGCTGGCCGTCGCCCGCGACCTCGCGGAGGCGGACGGCGGGCGGCTGGAGCTGCTCTCGCTGCGGCCGGCGGTGTTCGCGCTCTTCCTCGGCCGCAGCCGGCGCGAGGTGTAGTGCCCGGCCCGGCGGTCCGGCGCGGTCAGAACCGCTCGTCGCGGACCACGTCCAGGTCGGTGAAGCTGGGCGGCGCGTCGCAGAGCGCCACCATCTCGCGGTAGATCCGGTCGGTCTCCGGCAGGTTCGAGTTGCGCATGGCGTCCTCGTACGAGGCGAACTCGACGATCTCCACCACGTGCCGGGGGTCCGAGCGGTCGGTGCCGACCAGCGCGTGGTCGACGGTCCGCCGGCCCTCGGTCTTCTCGGCCCAGCGGTCCATCAGGCCGTTGAGCTCCTCGATCCGGTCGGTCCGGCATTCGATGATCTGGACGAAGGTCATGGCGAGCCTCCTGCGTCCCCCCGGGCCTCGATCGTTCGCCGGCCGTTTGCCCGCTCCCGGTCACCACTCTCCTCCTGCCGCGGCGGGGGCGGCAAGGCGGGAGGGGGGCGGGAGACTGCGGGCCTACTCGGCCTTGGCGAGCCGGATCCGCTCGGCGGCCAGCACCAGCTCGGCCTGGGCGACCACAGCGGCGGCCCCGGCCGGGGCGGCGGTGGCCTCGGCGGGGGTGGCCTCGGCGGGGGCGGCGGCCTCGGCGACCGGCTCCGGGACGGTCTTGAACACCCAGGTCCGGTACGAGACGAAGCGGAACACCGTGCCCAGCCCGAGGCCGACCACCTTCGCGGCCATCTGCTCGAAGTTGGAGTCGAGCCCGAGCACGTACTTCGAGAAGCCGAGCAGCCCGGTGTCGATCAGCATGCCGATGCCGCTGAACAGCAGGAACAGCGTGATCTCACGCTTGCGCGAGGCGGCGTCCCGGTCCCGGTACAGCCAGTAGCGGTAGCCCAGGTAGTTGGTGAAGATCGCGATCGAGGTGGCGGCGATGTTGGACCGCAGGGAGGCGAGGTGCAGGCCGTTGATGCAGACCCAGAAGACCGCGAAGTTGACCACGACACCACTGAGGCCGACGATGCCGAACTTGATCGCCTCGCCCTTCATGCCGCGCAGCTTCTGCGCCAGCGAGGGGTTCGACGCCGTGGTCGTCGCCATACCGGGCTGCCTCCATGTGCCTGCGGACGAAAGGTCGCCGGGGCAGGTGCGCCGCGGTCCCCTTGAGCCCTGCGTGCACGCACATGATCGGATCGCGCGTATCAGGACCTGGCCGACCAGGCTACCCGGTTCCGCCGATCGGCTCAGCCCCCCGGGCACGGCCGGACGGAGCCCGGGAGTAGGGACGCGGTAGCGGCGGGAGTGGTTCCACGGCCTCCGACCGGCCCGGATATCCTGGCGGGGTGACTTCCCCGGGCAACGCGAATTTTCCAGTGGTGGGCATGATCGGCGGCGGGCAGCTTGCCCGCATGGCACACCAGGCGGGCATCCCGCTCGGAGTCCGGTTCAAGCTCCTCGCCGACACTCCCCAGGACTCGGCCGCGCAGGTCGTCTCCGACGTCGTCCTCGGCGACTACCGCGACCTCGACACCCTGCGCCGCTTCGCGGCCGGCTGCGACGTGATCACCTTCGACCACGAGCACGTGCCGACCGAGCACCTGCGGGCCCTGCAGGCCGACGGCATCGCCGTCCGGCCCGGGCCCGACGCGCTGGTCAACGCCCAGGACAAGGGCGTGATGCGGGCCAGGCTCGACTCCATCGGCGTCCCCTGCCCCCGGCACCGGATCGTCGCCGACCCGGCCGACGTGACCGCGTTCGCGAACGAGGGCGCCGGCTACCCGGTGGTCCTGAAGACCGTCCGCGGCGGCTACGACGGCAAGGGCGTCTGGGTGGTCGGCGACGAGGAGGCGGCCGCGGCGCCGTTCCTGGCCGGCGTCCCGGTGCTCGCCGAGGAGAAGGTCGACTTCGTCCGCGAGCTGGCCGCCAACGTGGTCCGCTCGCCCAGCGGCCAGGCGGTCGCCTACCCGGTGGTGGAGAGCGTCCAGGAGAACGGCGTCTGCGCCGAGGTCACCGCCCCCGCGCCCGACCTCGACCCCGCGCTGTCCGACGAGGCCCAGCAACTGGCCCTGCGGATCGCCGGCGAGCTGGACATCACCGGCCACCTCGCGGTCGAGCTGTTCCAGACCCGGGACGGCCGGATCCTGGTCAACGAGCTGGCCATGCGCCCGCACAACTCCGGGCACTGGAGCCAGGACGGCGCGGTCACCTCGCAGTTCGAGAACCACCTGCGGGCCGTGCTCGACCTGCCGCTCGGCGACCCCCGGCCGCGCGCCAGGTGGACCGTGATGGTCAACGTCCTCGGCGGCGACTACCCGGACATGTACCACGCCTTCCTGCACTGCATGGCCCGCGACCCGGGCCTGCGCATCCACATGTACGGCAAGGACGTGAAGCCCGGCCGCAAGGTCGGCCACGTCAACGTCTTCGGGGACGACCTCGACGACGTCCGTGAGCGCGCCCGCCACGCGGCCGCCTACCTGCGAGGAACGATCACCGAATGACGGCCCCCACCACCTCCCCCCTCGTCGGCATCGTCATGGGCTCGGACTCCGACTGGCCCGTGATGGAGGCCGCCGCCCAGGCGCTCGACGAGTTCGAGATCCCCTACGAGGTCGACGTCGTCTCCGCGCACCGGATGCCGCGCGAGATGGTCGCGTACGGCGAGAGCGCCCACAAGCGCGGCCTGAAGGCGATCATCGCGGGCGCCGGCGGCGCCGCCCACCTGCCGGGCATGCTCGCCTCGGTCACCCCGCTGCCGGTGATCGGCGTGCCGGTGCCGCTGCGCTACCTGGACGGCATGGACAGCCTGCTGTCGATCGTCCAGATGCCGGCCGGCGTCCCGGTGGCCACCGTCTCGGTCGCGGGCGCGCGCAACGCGGGCCTGCTCGCGGTGCGGATGCTGGCCGCCTTCGACCCGGACCTCACCGAGCGGATGACCGAGTTCCAGGCCGAGCTGAACAGCCAGGCCACCGAGAAGGGCAAGAAGCTCCGGGCCAAGGTGGCGGGTTCCGCCTCGTTCGGCTTCGGAAAGTAGTCATAAAAGCAGTCTGGTCGGATACAACAGCTCGTATGACCTCTGAGCTGCTGGATTCCACGCCCGCCGCCCTGCTGGAGCGCGCCCGGGCCGTCCTTCGCACCGCCCCCGTGGTGGACGGCCACAACGACCTCCCGTGGGCGATGCGCGAGCAGGTCGGCTACGACCTCGACGCGCTCGACCTGGCCGCCGACCAGAGCGCCCGGCTGCACACCGACCTCGTCCGCCTCACCGCGGGCGGGGTCGGCGCGCAGTTCTGGTCCGTCTACGTGCCCAGCCGGCTCGCCGGGGACCACGCCGTCAGCGCCACCCTCGAACAGATCGACTTCGTGCACGCCCTGGTCGACCGCTTCCCCGAGCGGCTGCGGCTCGCGCTCACCGCCGACGACCTGGAGGCCGCCCGCGCCGAGGGCCGGATCGCCTCCCTGATCGGCGCCGAGGGCGGCCACTCGATCGACTGCTCGCTCGCCACCCTGCGCGCCCTGTACGCGCTCGGCGTCCGGTACATGACGCTCACCCACAACGACAACACCCCGTGGGCCGACTCCGCCACCGACAAGCCCGCCGCCGGCGGCCTCACCGCCTTCGGCGAGGAGGTCGTCCGGGAGATGAACCGGCTCGGCATGCTGGTCGACCTCTCGCACGTCTCCGCCGACACCATGCGCGACGCCCTGCGGGTCAGCGAGGCCCCGGTGCTGTTCTCGCACTCCTCGTCCCGCGCGGTCTGCGCCCACCCGCGCAACGTCCCGGACGACGTGCTCGCCCGCCTCGCCGACAACGGCGGCGTCGCGATGGCCACCTTCGTGCCCAAGTTCATCCTGCCCGCCGCGATCGAGTGGACCGCCGCCGCCGACGAGAACATGCGCGCCCACGGCTTCGACCACCTCGACACCACCCCCGCCGGGATGGCCTGCCAGCGCGCCTACGAGGAGGCGAACCCGCGCCCGGTCGCCACCGTCACCACCGTCGCCGACCACCTCGACCACATGCGCGAGGTCGCCGGCGTCGACCACATCGGCATCGGCGGCGACTTCGACGGCACCGCCTTCCTCCCGGACGGCCTCGACGACGTCGCCGGCTATCCCAACCTGATCGCCGAACTGCTGCGCCGCGGCTGGTCGGAGGCCGACCTCTCCAAGCTCACCTGGCACAACGCGGTGCGCGTCCTGCGCGACGCCGAGACCGCCGCCGCCCGCCTCCGCGAGGGGGGCCGGACCCCGTCCATCGCCACCTTCGCCCGCCTGGACGGCTGACCTCCCGGCGCCCGGCGGGGCGGTCCGACCGCTCCGCCGGTCCCCGGCGGGCTCAGCCCAGCCGCGGGAACTCGATCGCGGGGCACTTGTCCATGACCATCTCCAGCCCGGCGGCGGTGGTCCGGGCGTACGCCGCCTCGTCCACCACACCGAGCTGGAACCAGACCGCCTTCGCCCCCACGGCCACCGCCTGGTCCGCGACCTCCCCGGCCAGCGCGCTGTTCACGAACACGTCCACCACGTCGACCTCGAACGGGATGTCCGCGAGGGAGGCGTACCCCGGCTCGCCGAGCACCGTCTCGGCCTTCGGGTGGACCGGCACGATCCGCTTGCCGTGCTCCTGCAGGAACCGGGCCACGCCGTAGGCGGCCCGCGCGGTGTTGCTGGACAGGCCGACCACCGCCCAGGTGTCACCCCGGCCGGTGAGGATGGAACGGACCGTCGCTTCGTCGCCGTAGTTCGTCATGCCCGGGGCAACGAAGGCCTGCGGCCGGGGATTCCCGTCAGCTCGGGCGGCCGAGCGCGCGGTAGGTCCAGCCGGCGGCGCGCCAGGCGTCGGCGTCCAGGACGTTGCGGCCGTCGAGCAGCCGGCGCTCCGCCACGACCGCGCCCAGCTCGGCCGGGTCGAGCGCGCGGAACTCCTGCCACTCGGTGAGGTGCAGGACGACGTGGGCGCCCTCGGCGGCCTCCAACGCGGAGTCGGCGTAGGCGAGTCCGGGGAACATCTTGCGCGCGTTGTCCATCGCCTTGGGGTCGTAGACGGTGACCTGCGCGCCCTGGAGCTGGATCTGCGCGGCCACGTTGAGCGCGGGAGAGTCGCGGATGTCGTCCGAGTTGGGCTTGAACGCGGCGCCGAGGACGGCGATCCGCCGGCCCAGGAAGCCGCCGGCGCACTGCTCGCGCGCCAGCTCGACCATCCGGGAGCGGCGGCGCATGTTGATCGAGTCGACCTCGCGGAGGAAGGTCAGCGCCTGGTCGGCGCCGAGTTCGCCGGCCCGCGCCATGAACGCCCGGATGTCCTTGGGCAGGCAGCCGCCGCCGAAGCCCAGGCCGGAGTTGAGGAACTTGCCGCCGATCCGGTCGTCCAGCGCGAGCGCCGCGCTCAGCTGGGTGACGTCCGCGCCGGCCGCCTCGCAGACCTCGGCCATCGCGTTGATGAAGGAGATCTTGGTGGCCAGGAAGGAGTTGGCGGCGGTCTTCACCAGCTCGGCGGTCGCGTAGTCGGTGACCAGGAACGGCACCCCGGCGGCGATCGGCTCGGCGTACACCTCGCGCAGCAGTTCCTCGGCCCGCCCGCCGCGGGCGCCGATCACGATCCGGTCCGGGCGCAGGGTGTCCTGGACGGCGAAGCCCTCGCGCAGGAACTCCGGGTTCCAGGCGAGTTCGGCGCCCTCGCCGACGGGGGCCAGCGCGGCCAGCCGCTCGGCCAGCCGGCCCGCCGAGCCGACCGGCACCGTGGACTTGCCGACCACCAGCACCGGCCGGGTCAGATGCGGGGCGAGCGAGTCGATCGCGGCGTCCACGTACGACATGTCGGCCGCGAACTCGCCCTTGCGCTGCGGGGTGTTGACACAGACGAAGTGCACGTCGCCGAACTCGGCGGCCTCCTGCGCGGAGGTCGTGAAGCGCAGCCGACCGGTCGAACCCTCGTGCCCCGCCACATGCTTGAGCAGCAGCTCGGACAGGCCCGGCTCGTACATCGGGACCTGGCCGGCGGTGAGGGTGGCGATCTTCTCCGGGTCGATGTCCAGACCCAGCACCTCGAAGCCGAACTCCGCCATGGCGGCGGCGTGGGTGGCGCCGAGATAGCCGGTACCGATCACGGAGATGCGGAGGGTCACGGTTTCCCCTTCGGGCGGGCGACGGGTGAGGGTGGACGCGGTCCCACCGGGCCGCGCCCACCGATGCTATCCGGCCGTGGGGAAAGCGCCCAGACCGTCCCGGTTCCGGCCGTTGTCCCGAAAGCTCCCCGCGCGGGCCGGGGCGGCGGCACAATACGCACATGGAGCCGGAGGACGAGCAGTCTGGCGAACCCGTGCAGCGGCCGGTGCCGTCCGGCCTGAGCCTCTTCGAGCCGGCGCCCGGCGGGGCCGGTGCCGTGGACGACCCGGTGGACGGCGGGGAGGAGCAGCCGCCGGCCCGCCGCCGGACCCGCCGGGTGCTGCTCTGGACCCTCTCCGCCCTGCTCGCCCTCGCCGTCGGCGGCTGCGGCGCCCTCTGGTGGACCGCCGAGCACTACGCCTCCTCCGTGCACCGGATCCCGGACGCCTTCCCGACCGCGCCGGAGTCGGCCCAGCCGAAGCCCGTCCCGGGCAGCGGCCTCAACCTGCTGCTGGTCGGCCTGGACGCCCGCTCCGACACCCCCACCACCGGCAGCGCGGCCAAGGCCCCGGCCTGGCAGGCCGGGGCGGCCCGCAGCGACACCATGATGCTGCTCCACCTCTCCGACGACCGGAGCTCGGCGACCCTGGTCTCGCTGCCCCGGGACACCTGGGTGCCGGTCCCGGGGCACGGCGAGGCCAAGCTCAACGCCGCCTACTCCTGGGGCGGTCCGGCCCTGATGACCGAGACCGTGCAGAACCTCACCGGCATCCGGATCGACCACCTCGCCGTGATCGACTGGAACGGCTTCCGCGCCCTCACCGACGCCGTCGGCGGAGTGGACATCACCGTTCCGCGCACCATCGAGGGCGTCGGCGAGGCCCGCGCCTGGGAGGCCGGCACCCACCACATGGACGGCGCCACGGCGCTGCTCTACGTCCGCGAGCGCTACGGGCTGCCCGGCGGCGACCTCGACCGGACCAAGCGCCAGCAGAACTTCCTGCGCGCGCTGATGCTCAAGGTGATGGACTCCGGCACGCTCACCAGCCCGTCGCGGCTGGGCGGACTGCTGGGCACCGTCGGCGAGGTGGTCAGCGTGGACGACCGGCTGTCCAACACCGACCTGTTCCAGCTCGCCTGGGGCCTGCGCTCGCTGCGCGCCGACGGCGTCCGTTTCCTGAACGCGCCGTTCGGCGGGTTCGCCACCCGGGGCGAGCAGAGCGTGGTGCTGCTGGCGGACCGCCCGGCGGCGCAGCTGTGGGAGGCGATCCGCAACGACCGGACGGACCAGTACTTCCAGGAGCACCGGACCGGCGACATCCTCGGCACGGACGTCGACTGACCCGAAGACATGTCCTAGGCAGCCGCAGGTGGGCGCCCTAGGATCACTACCCGACGGTAACCAGCCGGTTCCACGGCGGGTACGACTCTTCGACGAGGCAGGCATCATGGCGGGCGGCGCAGGCGCGGCGGACTTCGATCTCTTCCGGATCTCCGAGGAGCACGGGATGCTCCGTGAGGCGGTGCGTTCGCTGGCGGAGGCGAAGATCGCTCCGTTCGCGGCGGAGGT
>NZ_LGDO01000241.1:0-1610 GCF_001279805.1 Streptomyces sp. XY431 | reverse complement strand
ACCGGGGACTCAGGGGCGGTCCAGGGTGATGGAGTTGATCGGGGTGAGATCGGCGTAGACGCCGGCCTGGGCGGCGATGTCGTAGCCGCAGCCGCCGCCGTTGGAGCCGGTGCACAGGTGGGCGTGGGCACCGCCGGACTGGTTGTTGAGCACCCAGTGCCAGCCGTACTGGTTGCGGAGGTTGTGCGGGCCGTAGCTGTAGAAGACATCGGTCGGCGGCCGGCTGGTGTCGGAGTCCTGGGGGTAGATGCAGACCGCCCCGTACGGACACCCGTCCCAGGAGCCGTCGGCCGCCTGGGCGCCGGAGCTCCCCATCGTGGTGACGGCGGCCGCCGCGAGGGCGAGCGCGGCGAAGGTGTGCATGATCTTGCGCATGGTGGTTCTCTCTCGGTTGCCGGTCCGGCCCGGATTCGGCCGGTGTTCAGCAGCGTAGGAAGCCGCCGCCCTCAGCGGTCCCTGACAAATGACAGGGTGGCGCGGGGCCCGCGCGCACGGCCGGGGCACACAAGCGGGGCGCGTTGCCGGGGCGCGGGTCAGCTCGGTGTCGCGAAGGTGTCGCAGCGGGCCGGGTCGCCGAAGCGGTAGCCGGCGGTGAACCAGGCCTTGCGCTGCTCCGAGGAGCCGTGCGTCCAGGTGTCCGGGTCGATCCGGCCGGTGGACTGCTTCTGGATCCGGTCGTCACCGACGGCCGCCGCCGCGTCCAGGCCCTGGGCGATGTCCTGATCGGTGAGGGTGCGGATCAGCGGCCGCCCGGTGGAAGCCTGCGGGGTGGTGGTGGCGTGGTGCGCCCAGACACCGGCGTAACAGTCCGCCTGGAGTTCGAGCTTCACCGAGGCACTGTTCGCACCCTGCCGGTCGCGGCCGACCTTCTGCATGGTGCCGGTCAGGTTCTGGATGTGGTGCCCGTACTCGTGCGCGACGACATAGGCCTCGGCGAACGGACCGCCGGAGGCCCCGAAGCGGGTGGCCAGCTCGTCGAAGAAACCGAGGTCGAAGTAGGCCCGCCGGTCGGCCGGGCAGTAGAACGGGCCGACCGCCGAACTCGCCGCGCCGCAGCCGGTGGACACCCTCCCGGTGAACAGGACCGTCTCGGCGGGACGGTAGGCCGCCCCGGACCGGGGCAACTGACCGCCCCAGTAGTCCTGGAGGCTGATGGTGACAGCGACGATCCGGCAGTCCTGACGGCTGTTGGCGTCGGCACCGGTCCGGCAGACCTGCTGCACCTCGCCCGCCGTGGTGCCCCGGCCGGACCCCGCGCCCGCGTCTCCCCCACTGTCGGAGAGCCCGAGGACGCTCGGGTCGACACCGAAGAGCACCGCGATCAGGATGGCGACCAGACCGGCCGCACCGCCCCCGACGGCGACCTTTCCGCCGGGGATGCGGCGCCGGTCGTCGACCTGCGAGGTGTCGAGGTCACCCTGATCGTCGAACTGCATGCCTGCCGTCCCTTGTGGTGCCGACGGCGCCCCACGACGCCGCGCGGCCGACCACGGCCGCCCGGCCACGCTAACCGCTGGACCTGCCACCGCCGAGGAAGGACGCGCAGGTCAGAGGCGGTTCTCCACCCTCCCCGGGCGAGGGACCGCTGAACGGACCGGCCCACCCCGCCC
>NZ_LGDO01000240.1:0-1626 GCF_001279805.1 Streptomyces sp. XY431 | reverse complement strand
GAATCCTGGCGATGATCTCGTCGTCGGTCCAGGCCACAGAGTCGGTCACGACGCACACCGTAACGGACGCCAATGACAGACCCCCGCGCTCGCGGGGAGGACTCGACCATGGAGCGCTTCGTGCTCGCGCCGGCCGGCTGACCCCCGCGCTCGCGGGGAGGACCTTCGCGACCTGCGCCGTTCTCACGGCTTTGCCATTCCTTGACCGGTCTGCCGGACGTAGCGTTCCGGGCCGGTCTGTTGAGGTGTCAAGGAGCAGCGTCCATCGTGGCAGACAAGGCGGGGCCGCACGTTCGCCGGTGTGGTGCCCGGGGGAGTGGATCCCCGCTTGCCGGGGTCTGCCGTCGGCCGGGTGGGCGGTGGCGTTGTCGTTGGGGGCGGGTAGGTTGCCCGGATGACTGACACGGACCCACTGGTGCCTGTCCTCGTCGGGCTCGTCGTGGACATCGTCCGGTTCCTCGACACCTGCGAGGACGACGAGGTCGACCCCGACTCTGCGGTGAAGGCAACGGAGAGTGTGAGCTGGGTACTGCGGCAGTTGCCCCACGACCAGCGCGAGCGGTTCCTGACCGCGCTCACCGACCTGGCCGCAGCCGAGACCGACCCCGACCGACGGCAGTTCATCAAGGACTTCCCCGTAGCCTGCGGCCTCCTCGACGAAGAACCCGCGACCACCAACAACTGACCTCCGCGCTCGCGGGGAAGGACCACGGGTCGGTGATGCCAAGCTCGGTCGCTGCGGCTGACCCCCGCGGGCGCGGGCAGGACCAACCGAGTCCGCATCGACGGCTTGTGCCCGGCGGCTGACCCCCGCGCTCGCAGGGAGGACATCGTGGCGTCGCGGGCGAGCGGCTGTTCCGGCGGCTGACCCCCGCGCTCGCGGGGAGGACCTCAGGTCGTCCTGAAAGCGATCGGCTCGGGTCGGCTGACCCCAGCCTGCACGGAGAGGACGCGGCACGCGGGCTGCCCTTCGCCGGTCACCTCGGCCGACCCCCGCCTGCGCGGGGAGGACGGCCGGGACTGGCCTGGCGGACCGAGGCCGGACGGTTGACCCCCGCCTGCGCGGGGAGGACCCTTCGCGACCTGCACCGTTCTCACGGCTTGTACCCTCCGGTGGCCAGCTGGGATGTTGCCCACCCCGGCTGACCCCCGCGGACGCGGAGAGGATAGCTCGGCGGCGAACTCCGCACGGATCTCCGACGGCTGACCCCCGCGTCCGCGGGGAGGACGGCGGCATCCTCGTCAGGTCATCGCGCAAGAACGGCTGACCCCCGCGCTCGCGGGGAGGACCAGGAACGCACCTTCGCCGCATGGCTGCCGATCGGCTGACCCCCGCCCGTGCAGAGAGGACGGGCCGTCGGTCCCGGTCCCCGGCTGCGGCTGCGGCTGACCCCTGCGCCTGCGCCTGCGCCTGCGGGGAAAACGAGTGCGACCTCGGCGTCGCCGAGAACCCCGCCGGCTGAGCCCTTCGGGCGAGGAAGCGTCTTGGATCTTTACGCGGTAAAGGATCACCCCCACCTGTGGTGTGTTACTGACTTCGGCTTGTCAGGGTGAGGTTGGAGTGTCGAGGGTCAGGCCGGTGCCGGCTATGAAGCCGTCGAGGGTATCGGGCCGGTACTGCAGGCG
>NZ_LGDO01000239.1:0-1695 GCF_001279805.1 Streptomyces sp. XY431 | reverse complement strand
ACCGGGGACTCAGGGGCGGTCCAGGGTGATGGAGTTGATCGGGGTGAGATCGGCGTAGACGCCGGCCTGGGCGGCGATGTCGTAGCCGCAGCCGCCGCCCGTACCCGCCGTGCGCGCCGTCGCCGGGTCCTCCGGGGGGAGACCCGGCGGCGGACCGTACCGTGGTCGGCCGTACCACTCGTCGGGGCGTTCAGGATGTCGTGGGGGAGGGGCAGGTGAGGTCGCCGGCGGGGGCCGCGCCGGTCAGGAGGTAGGACTCGACGGCGGTGCGTACGCAGGGATTGGGGCCGGGGTACTGGCCGTGGTCGCCGTTGTCGGTGACGGTCACCAGGCGGGAGCCGCGCAGGGCTCGGTGGGCGGAGAGGGCGGCTTCATGGTAGGTCGCGGGGTCGTGCACCGAGTTCAGCATCAGGGTGGGGGGCAGGCCCGCGCCGGTGACCCGGACCCGGGGCGCGGTCGGGGTCGGCCAGGCGGCGCAGACGGCGGAGAAGGCGAGGGTGCGGGCCCCGACCAGCGGCCAGCGGGCGGTGTTCTCGGCGCCCCGGGCGGCCCAGAGGGAGAGATCGCGGGTCCAGGGGGTGTCGCTGCAGGTGACGGCGAAGTACTCGGCCAGGAACTCCGGGCTGAGGTAGTCGCCGAAGACCCGCCGGGCCGTGGTGCGGGCGGCCGGGTCGGCGGCCGGCCAGTCGTCGAGCGCGGCCAGCGCGGTGGCCAGCAGGGTGAAGCCGTTGTTCTCGCGGTAGATGCCCTGGATGGTGCCGTTGTCCAACTGGTTCGGCCCGAGGGTGAGTTGGCCGTCGACGACCGGGTGCTCGCGCAGCGCGGCGCGGCGGGCCTCCCAGCGGGCCCTCGCCTCGGCGGGGGTCGTGCCGTAGTGGTAGGTGGCGTCGCGGGCGGCGAGCCACGGCAGGAAGTCCTCCTCGAAGCGCCGCTGGAAGCTCATCGGCTGGCCCAGCTGGAACCGCTCCCAGGTGCCGTCGAAGCCGATGTTGCTGTCCAGCACCATCCGCTCGATCCGGTGCGGGAAGAGCGTCGCGTAGTAGGCGCCGATCATCGTGGCGTAGGACGGTCCGTAGTAGCTGATCCGGCGCTCGCCGAGGAGGGCGCGCAGCAGGTCGAGGTCCCGTGCGGTCTGCTCGGTGGTCAGGAAGGGCAGCAGGCCGCCGCTGCGCTGCTCGCAGTTGGCGGCGAGGGCGGCCGAGTTGGCGATCACGCGGGCGCGGTCGGCCGGCGTGTCGTCGCGGAAGTCCCCGGAGAAGAAGGAGCGGAACTCCTCGGGGGTCTGGCAGACGGCCCGGGTGCTGTGGCCGACGCCGCGCTGGTCGAAGCCGATGATGTCGTAGGAGGCGCCGAGGGCGGGCGCGTTGCGCACGTGGTCCGCCGGGCGGAGCAGCCCCTGGCCGCCGGGGCCGCCCGCGGCCGTGAGCAGGGTGCCGATCCGCCGGGCCGGATCGGTCGCGCGGTGCCGGGAGACCGCGACGGTGATGTCCGGGCCGCGGCCCGGATGGTGCCAGTCCCTGGGTGCGGCCATGGTGGCGCACTCCAGCGTGGCCTCCTCCGTACAGGGCTGCCAGGTGAGTTGCTGGTGGGCGTAGCGGGCGGGGGGGGGGGGGGCGGCCGCCCCGGTGGGCGCCGCGACGGCACCGGCGGTACCGGTCGCGGAGGCGAGGGCGAGGAGGGTGAGCAGTGCGGCGG
>NZ_LGDO01000238.1:0-3583 GCF_001279805.1 Streptomyces sp. XY431 | reverse complement strand
GCGGACGCCCCGGCCGGTGGGTTCCGGGCGGGGCGTTGCGTGGTGTTGTGGGTGCGCCGGGTGGCGCGGGCCGGTGGTGTCGGGCGGTGGTGTCAGGCGGTGGGGTGTGCCTGGGCGGGCTTGGGGGTGGTGGGTTTGGCGGGGCCGCCGAGGAGGCCGAAGAAGAACGCCAGGGTCGGTGCGAGGTAGGCGAGCCAGACGACGAGCTGGAGGACGCTGGGGTCGGGCTGGAAGTTGAACACGCCCTTGAGGAGGGTGCCGTACCAGCTGTCCTTGGGGACGGTGGTGGAGATGTCGAAGGCGAGGTTGTGCAGGCCGGGCAGCCAGCCCGCCTCCTGGAGGTCGTGGACGCCGTAGGCGAGGACGCCGGCGGCGACGACGACGAGCATGGCGCCGGTCCAGGTGAAGAACTTCGCGAGGTTGATCTTGAGGGCGCCGCGGTAGAACAGCCAGCCGAGGAGGGCGGCGGTGAGCAGGCCGAGGGCGGCGCCGACGATCGGGTTGTAGCCGTCCTCGGTGGCCTGGACGGCGGTCCAGATGAACAGGGCGGTCTCCAGGCCCTCGCGGCCGACGGCGAGGAAGGCGGTGGCCACCAGTGCGCCGGTGCCCATGGCGAGTGCGGCGTCGAGCTTGCCGTGGAGTTCGCTCTTGAGGTGGCGGGCGGTGCGGCGCATCCAGAAGACCATCCAGGTGACCAGGGCGACGGAGACGATCGACAGTGAGCCGCCGAGGGCTTCCTGGGCCTCGAAGGACAGTTGCGAGGAGCCGAACTGCAGCACCGCGCCGAAGGCCATGGACAGCAGCACGGCCGCGCCGACGCCGGTCCACACCGGCGGGAGCTTCTGCCGGTCTTGACCAGGTAGGCGATGAGGATGCAGACGACCAGGCTGGCTTCGAGTCCTTCGCGCAGGCCGATCAGATAGTTGGCGAACACGCCGGCTCCCTGGGGGTGAGGAGGGTGGTACGGGCGAAACGGGCGGGAGGTCAGCCGAAGAGGGCCTGGCCCCACCACTCGCCGGGCTTGCGGACGCCCGCGGGGCAGGCGAAGTGGGCCGAACCGACGTGCTGGATGTACTCGTTCAGCGCGTCGGAGGCCGCGAGCCGCTGCTGCAGCGGGACGAACGCCTTACGGGTGTCCCGCTGGTAGGCCAGGAAGAACAGGCCCGCGTCCAGCCGGCCGAGGCCGTCGGTGCCGTCGGTGAAGGAGAAGCCGCGGCGCAGGATCATCAGGCCGTCGTTGGACTCCGGGTGGGCCAGCCGGACATGGGCGTCGTCGGGCATCGCCTTGAGGTCCGGGGCGTCGTGCTCCTTGGTCCGCCCGTACGCGGCGCCCTCGCCCTTGGTGCGGCCGAAGACGTCCTCCTGCTCCTTGAGCGAGGTGCGGTCCCAGGTCTCGATGTGCATCCGGATCCGGCGGGCCACCAGGTAGGAGCCGCCGGTCATCCAGTCCGGGCCCTCGCCGGGGGCGGCCCAGACGTGCTCGGCGAGCTTCGCGGTGTCGGTGCCGGCGATGTTGTGGGTGCCGTCCTTGAACCCCATCATGTTGCGCGGGGTCTGCGCGTCCGGGGTGGTGGACGAGGTCTTGCCGAAACCCAGCTGCGACCAGCGGATGTTGACGGTGCCCATGCCGATCCGGGCCAGGTTGCGGATCGCGTGGACCGCCACCTGCGGGTCGTCGGCGCAGGCCTGGATACACAGGTCGCCGCCGCTGCGCTGCGGGTCGAGGTTGTCGCCCTTGAACTTCGGGAGGTCGATCAGGGCCTCGGGCCGCCTGGCCTTGAGGCCGAAGCGGTCCACGCCGTCCTTCTCGAACAGGCTCGGACCGAAGCCGATGGTGAGGGTGAGCCGGGAGGCCGGCAGGCCCAGGGCCTCGCCGGTGTCGTCCGGCGGCGCCTCCGGCAGACCGCTGGCGGCGCCGCTGCCGACCTCGCGGCCGCCGGTCATCGCGGCGGCGGCCTTGGTCCACTCCTTCAGCATCCGGACCAGCGAGTCGCGGGTGGCGCTCGACGAGATGTCGAACGCCGCGAAGTGCAGCCGGTCCTGGACGGGGGTGGCGATGCCCGACTGGTGGTCGCCGAAGAACGGGATGTCCGCGGTGGCGGCGGGCGCGGCCGGGGTGTCGTCGTCCTGGCGGGTCGCGGCGGCGACCGAGCCGACACCGGCGGCACCCAGCGCGACCCCGGCACCGGCCCAGCCGATGACGGCACGGCGGCTGACCGGGGCGCGGCCGGCGGACGCCTCTGCGGTGGCGTCGGCGGTGGCGTCAGTAGTGACAGCCGGCGTCGCGTTCTGCTGCTGGTTCTCGGCGTCCATGGGCGGGTGGACCCTTCTCTGTGCTGAACTCACGGATGCCGCGGCGGCCGCAGGGGCCGCCACGGCGGAGTACCGGATGTGGTGCGGGGTCCGGTGCGCGCGCCGCGGATGTTACTTGACGACCACGGCGGCGGCGAGCTTGGAGAGGGGCTCGCCGAGGGAGTTGACGGCGTCGGAGAAGGTCTTGCGCTCGGTCTCGGTGACCTTGTCGTAGGAGGTGTAGCTGCCGTCGGCCTGCTTGTACTTGGCGAGCAGGGTCTGGATGGCGGCGAACTCGGAGTCCAGGGTCCTGGCGAGTTCCGCGTCCTTCTCGGCGGCGACGGGCTTGAGGAGCTGGTAGGCCTTCTCGGCGCCCTCGACGTTGGCGGCGAAGTCGGCGAGGTCGGTGTGGCTGTAGCGGTCCTCCTCGCCGGTGACCTTGCCGGTGGCGACCTCGTCGAGGAGTTCCTTGGCGCCGTTGGCCATGCTGGTGGCGGTGATCTCGGCCTCGGGGATCTTCTTCTGCCAGTCCTTGAGGTCGGCGACCAGCTGGTCGGCGAGCTTCTTCTCGGCGTCGCCGATGACGGCGTCCGCCCACAGGGACTTCTCCAGCTTGTGCCAGCCGGTCCATTCCTGGCCGGGCTCGAGGCCGTCCTCGCGGGTGTCGGTCCTGGGGTCGACGTCGCCGAAGCTCTCGGCGACGGGCTCGGTGCGCTCCCAGCCGGTGCGCGAGGGTGCGTAGAGGGACTTGGCCTTCTCGAGTTCGCCGGCCTTGATCGCGGCGGCGAAGGCCTCGACGGCGGGGATCGTGGCGTCGGCCTGTTCCTGGGCGTACGTGCGGTAGGAGTCGACGGCGGCAGTCAGGCGGGGGTCGGTGGGGGCGGCGGTGCCGTCGCCGGTGACGGTGATCCTCTGGCGGATGCCGTCGCCGACCATGCCGGGCTTGCAGGCGACCTCGTAGGAGCCGGCCTTGATCTCGGCGGTGATGGTGGCCCTGGTGCCGGGGCCGATGTTCTCGCGCTCGGTGACGATCTTGTCGCCGGCGGCGTAGACGTAGACCTCGGTGACCTTGGATCCCTTGTTGGCGATGTCGATGCTGACGTGGCCGGCCGGGAACGTCGTCCTCGACACCTCGCAGGCGGTGTCGGTGGCGTTGACCTTGACGGCGTCGGCCGCGGCCTTGTCGTCCTTCTTCTGCGAGCAGCCGGCCAGTGCGGCGGTCGCCACGGCGAGGGTGAGCAGCGTGGCGGCGGTGGAACGACGGGCGGACATGCGGGCTCCAGCGGTCAGG
>NZ_LGDO01000237.1:0-1795 GCF_001279805.1 Streptomyces sp. XY431 | reverse complement strand
CCGCGCCGGCCCCGCCGCCGGCCGCCGGCCCGGTCGACCCCCGGCTCGCCATGGCCTCCGCCCCGCCGATGCCGCAGAGTGCGCCCCCGATGCCCCCGGCCCCGCCCGCCGCGGCGACCGCGCCGTCGCTCACCAAGGTCACCCTGGACAAGGGCCGGGTCAGCCTCACCAAGGGCGGCTCGGTCTCGCTGGAGAAGAACGGCAAGCCCTTCCTCTCCTCGATCCGGATGGGCCTCGGCTGGGAGCCCGCCGGCCGCGGCCGCAACATCGACCTCGACGCCTCCTGCCTCGCCTTCGACGCCAAGCGCGAGAAGCTGGACACCGCCTGGTTCATGAAGCTGGGCATCTTCAACGGCGCGATCACCCACTCCGGCGACAACCTGACCGGCGAGGGCGGCGGCGACGACGAGTCGATCACCGTCCACCTCAACGGCCTGCCGCCGGAGGTGTGCGGCCTGGTGTTCGTGGTGAACTCCTTCTCCGGCCAGAAGTTCACCGAGGTCAAGAACGCCTACTGCCGACTGGTCGACGCCGGCACCAACCAGGAGCTGGTCCGCTTCGACCTCACCCAGTCCGAGTCCCGCACCGGCGTGGTGATGTGCAAGCTGGTCCGCCAGTACTCGGGCGAATGGGTGATGACCGCGATCGGCGAGTACGTCGACGCCAAGACCGCCCGCGCGATGGTCAAGCCGGCCGCCTCGATGCTCTGACAGCTGCTCTGACGGCCGATCGGACGGACACGGCCGGACACGGTCGGACACGGTCGGACGGCGGGAGAAAACGACTGGACCTCCCGCCGTCCGCCGCGCATCATGTCCGGATGCTGATCAGGGAAGCCACCACCGAGGACTGGCCGGGCATCTGGCCGTTCTTCCACTCCGTCGTCGCCGCCGGCGAGACCTTCACCTACCCGCTCGACCTCGGATTCGAGCAGGGCCGGGAGTGGTGGCTGCTGCCCGAGCCGCACCGCACCGTGGTCGCCGTCGACGAGGCCACCGGCGCGGTGCTCGGCACCGCCAAGATGAACCGCAACCAGATGGGCAACGGCGGCCACGTCGCCAGCGCCAGCTACATGGTGGACCCGGCGCACGGCGGCCGGGGCATCGGCCGGGCGCTCGTCCTCGACAGCATCGACTGGGCCCGCCGGTCCGGCTACCGCGCCGTCCAGTTCAACGCCGTGGTCGCGTCCAACGAGCACGCGGTGAAGCTCTACGAGTCGCTCGGCTTCACCGTCGTCGGCACCGTCCCGGAGGCCTTCCACCACCCCGTGCACGGCTACGTCGCCCTGCACGTCATGCACCTGGCGCTCTGAGCCGCCCCAGGGCCCGCCGCTACTCCTCGATCGCCCCGCCGACCCGCCGCAGGTGCTGCCGGAAGCTGTACCCCGGGTCGGCGGCCCGGCGCTCCAGGAACTCGTCGAACGAGGTCTGCCGCCGCAGCGTGTCACCGGAGCGGATCCGCTCCGCCTGCGCCCGCTCGGTCCGGGCGATCCCGGCCGCCGTCTCCAGCACCTCGTCCAGCCGCGAGCCCGGCACGAACAGCACACCGTCCGCGTCCGCGAACACCGCGTCCGCCGCGCTCACCAGGTGTGGTCCGAACCTCGCCGTGGCGAGCGCCTCCGGCTCCCGCCCGTCCAGCCGCAGCGGCCCGAGCGGCAGGCTGCCGTAGCTGAACACCGGCAGCCCGATCTCCACCAGCTCCGGCGTGTCCCGGTGCAGCCCCCACACCACCACCCCGGCGATCCCGGCGGCCCGCGCCTCCAGCACCGCGAGGTCCCCGACGCACGCCTCGTCCG
>NZ_LGDO01000236.1:0-1849 GCF_001279805.1 Streptomyces sp. XY431 | reverse complement strand
GGGTGTAGCGGGTGGCGGTGGCGGTGGGCACGGGCGTCTCCGGGGTGGTCGGGGCGGGGTCTGGGGTCACGGCTGGACGAGCGGCGCGCAGGCCGGGCAGAGCGGGTCACCGTTGAGCGCCCAGTCCGAGGTGAGCGGGGTGCCCGGGTCGCACAGCGCGCGGCGCTCGGGGGCGTCCACCAGGGCGACGTGCGGGGCGGTGCCCGGGCTGGCGTAGCCGAAGGTCAGGTGCCGGGGCAGGTCCATGACGCGCAGTGGCTCGGGGGTGGCGTGCAACGGGGTGTTCCTTCGAAGGGGGCGGGGTGGGGCTTGGTGCCAGCGAGCGGTCAGCCGTGCTCGGTGGCGAGGTGGCGGCGGCGGGTCTCGTCGGTGTAGCCCTTGGCGGTGTTGCGGGTGGTCCAGCCGCAGGTGCAGGTGGCGGTGGAGTAGGCCCGGCCGGGGCACCCCTCGGTGAGCGGCTTGCCGCTGCTGGTGTGCTTGTGCTGGGGCGGGCACTCGCTGCCGTCGGCGTGGTGGTCGGTGCGGGGCGCCCGGAACTTCTCCTTCGGGCTGTCCTTCGGCCGGCTGACGGAGAGCGGGCCCACCATGCCGTTGATCCCCATGCGCGCCAGGGACTCCTGCTCGGCGTCCCACTCGGCTTCGGTGTGGGCGTCGCCGACGCACAGTTCTTCGGTGTGGTCGTACCAGGTGGTCCGGTCGGCCTGGACGATGCGCGCGGCTTCGCGCTGGGCGGCTTCGCGGGTGGGGGCGAGGACGGGCACGCAGTGCACGCGGATCTCGTCCAGGGTGACGATGAACTTGCCCGGCCCGGCCGGGGCCACCTCGGAGGGGGTGGGGCCTGGTGCCAGCGGCGGCTGCTCGGCCTGGCGGGCGTCTTCGGCCTCGGCGGCGTTCTGCGCGTCGCCGACTTCACCGACGATGGCGGCGAGGCGTGCCCGGCTGACGCCGAACTCGGACGCGGGGACGAGGGCGGCGTCGACCAGGCCGAGCAGGCTGTGCAGGTAGTCCGCCAGCACGCCGCACTGTTCTGCGGTCAGGGTGACGAGGACGCTCACCCCCTTGCCTCGCTTGACGCGGGTGGAGCGGGTGTACAGCGCTTCGGCGACGGCCTGCTCGACGCTGCCGGACCGGCCGTCCTGGAAGCTGTCGCGGTCTTCGAGAGCGGCGACGAGTGCACCGGGGAGCGTGACGGTGGTGATGGTGGGCATGGCTGTCTCCTGCGGGTCGGTGCGGGGGTAGGGCCTGGCGTCTGACCGGCCTCGGCACGGTCCGGACGGTGGTCCGGGCCGCACCGGGGCGGGTCAGGCAGCCAGTTCGGTGCTGCTGACGAGCAGGCCGGGCAGGCAGTCCTGGAGGAGCGCGGGCACCATCTCGGTGTCCTTGTCGCGGAACCAGCCGAAGCCGGGGGCGGTGGCGATGGCGAAGGGCTCCCCACCGTCGGCGGGGACGACCACGCGGAACCGGGCGCGGGTCGCGCGGACGGCCGGGCGGAGCAACCCGAGGACGCTGGGGTCGGTGTCGCTGGCGACGCCGTACCGGACTCGGCCGTCGGGCTCGGTCCACCGCTGCCACCCCGCGCCTGCCGTGCGGGTGCGGCTGGGCTTGATCCGGGGGCGGGGCCCGGGGCCGATCTTCACCGCGCGGCCGGGGCTGCTGGCGCTCGGCAGGTCCAGCGCGAGCTGCACGGCCTTCGTGTGCTTGGCCTGCGCGCCGCGCCCGGCCGGGGTGGTCACGGTGACGGTCGCGGTGGGCTCATCCTGGCGGGGCAGGCGGAGCGTGGTCGTCAGGGCTGCGGTGTTCACGGTGGCGCTGTTCCTTCGGTGGTGCGGGAGGGGGTGGGGCCTGGTGC
>NZ_LGDO01000235.1:0-1863 GCF_001279805.1 Streptomyces sp. XY431 | reverse complement strand
GGCGGGGACGGCTCCGGGGTGGCGGGTGTGCGGTGCGGTGCGGCCGTCGGATCGCCGGGCGACGGGGTGGCCTCGCTCGCGGCGGCGTCCTGGCGTGGCATCTGCTGGGCTCCTCGGAGTACTGCGGCCCGGCCGGGTGGGGGTGCTGCGGCGAGCCTGGCTGACCCGCGTGCGGCGGGCGGCTGTCGTTGACCTTCGTCCGGCGCCGATGCTAGAACCGTGTTGCCAGCATGTGCAACCCTCATTGCACATGCTGCAACATGGCAGATGGAGGAAGACAGTGGACCAGACCTTCGCGAGCAGTGTCGGCGACGGCAGTGGGAGTGGCAGCGCCGGCAGCGGTCGTGGCGGCAGTGGTCGTGGCGGCAGTGGTCGTGGTGGCAGCGGTCGTGGTGGCAGCGGTAGTGGTGGTGACCGCCCGGGTGGTGGTGGTCCGGGCATCGACGCCGGTGCGGTGGCGGCACTCGCCGAGGAGGCGCTCGACTGGCGGTTCAAGGCGCTGCCGTCGGCTGCCGACGGCTTGACCGTCCGCCAGTACCTGGCCACCGGACCCACCCTGGCCGACCTCGGCACCCCGCTGCTCACGCTCGACGAGGGCGCGCTCGACCACAATCTGCGCACCATGGCTCGCTGGTGCGCGGACGCCGGCATGGCGCTCGCCCCGCACGGCAAGACCACCATGGCCCCCGCGCTCTGGCAGGCGCAGTTGGACGCGGGCAGCCACGGCATCACCCTCGCCAACCTGCCGCAGCTCCGGGTCGCCCGCGCCTTCGGCGTTCGGCGGCTGCTGCTCG
Organism: Streptomyces sp. XY431; assembly: GCF_001279805.1. NCBI lineage: Bacteria > Bacillati > Actinomycetota > Actinomycetes > Kitasatosporales > Streptomycetaceae > Streptomyces > Streptomyces sp. XY431. The sequence continues at coordinate 1,069 of NZ_LGDO01000235.1, read as the reverse complement.
CCAACTCCCTGCTCGACCCGGCGGGCCTGCGCTGGCTGGCGGGAGAGCTTGCCGACGACGCCGACTTCGCCTTCACCTGCTGGGTCGACTCGGTGGAGAGCGTCCGACTGATGGACGAGGCACTGCGCGCGGCCGGCGCCGAGCGTCCGGTCGAGGTGCTGGTCGAACTCGGCGGCCCCGGTGGTCGCACCGGCGCGCGCACCGTCGACGGGGCGGTGGAGATCGCGGATGCCGTCCGCCGCGCGCCGACCCTCCGGCTGGCCGGCATCGGCGGGTACGAGGGTGCGTTGGCGCACGACGCGAGCGAGGGCGGGCTCGGCACCGTGCGCGGGTACCTGCGGTCGCTGGCCGAGTTGCACGGGCGGCTGGCCGGGCGGTACGCCGAGGACGCCGCGCCCGTGGTCACGGCCGGTGGCAGCGCCTACTTCGACCTGGTGGCCGAGGAGTTGGGGGCGCTGCCGGAGGCCTTCGTGGTGCTGCGCTCGGGCGCCTACCTCGCGCACGACGACGGTTTCTACCGGGGGATCTCGCCGCTCGCCCGGGGTGCTGAGGAGTCGGGGGCCGGTGGTGGCGGGGCACTGCGCGGGGCGCTGCACGGATGGGCACGAGTGGTGTCCCGGCCGGAGCCGCAGCTGGCGCTGCTGGACGCGGGCAAGCGCGACCTGCCGTTCGACGAGGGCATGCCGGAACCGCACCTGGTCCGGGGCGGGGCGGAGTTGACGGGCACGGCTGCACGGATCACCGCGCTCAACGACCAGCACGCCTTCCTCCGGGACGCGGGCGACCTCGCGCCGGTCGGCGCTGTGCTGCGGCTCGGCATCTCGCACCCGTGCACCGCCTTCGACAAGTGGACGCTGATCCCGGTACTGGACGATGCCTCGGCGGCCGAGCCGAAGGTGACCGGGCTGGTCAGGACGTTCTTCTGATGAGTGCCAGGGGCGGTGCGAGCGTGCTGTTCCGTGGCGCCACGGTGGTGGACGGCACGGGTGCCGGGCGCTACCGGGCGGACGTGCGGATCGCGGGCGGGGTGATCGTCGAGGTCGGGGCGCCGGGTGGGTCGGGGGCGGGG
>NZ_LGDO01000234.1:0-1910 GCF_001279805.1 Streptomyces sp. XY431 | reverse complement strand
CCCGCCCGGGCGGCGCCCGGGTCGTCGAAGACGGGGGTGGGGGGGAGTCGGAGGCCGGTGGTGTTCTGGAGTCGGGTGCGGAGTTCGAGTCCGGTGAGGGAGTCGAAGCCCATGTCGCGGAAGGGTCGGTCGGTGTCGGGGGTGTCGGTGGTGGTGTGGCCGAGGACGGTGTTGATGTGGTGGTGGAGGAGGGTGATGAGGGTGGTGTGGCGTTCCTCGGGGGTGAGGGCGGCCATGTCGGTGGTCCAGGTGCCGGTTTGGGGGCTGGTGGGGGTGGCGGGGGGTCGGGTGGGGGGGCGGACGAGGTTGCGGTAGAGGGTGGGGAGGGTGTTGTTGGTGGCGTGGGTGCGGAGGGTGAGGAGGTCGAGTCGGGCGGGGACGAGGGTGGGGTGGGTGGTGGTGAGGGCCTGGTCGAGGAGGTTGAGGCCCTGGGCGGTGCTGAGGGGGGCGAGGCCGGTGCGGCTGAGACGGCCCAGGTCGGCACTGTCGAGGTGCCCGGTCATGGAGCTGGCGTCCGCCCACAGGCCCCAGGCCAGCGAGGTCGCCGGCAGACCGGCCGCGTGCCGGGCCTGTGCCAGCGCGTCGAGGTAGGCGTTGGCGGCGGCGTAGTTGGCCTGTCCTGCCGTACCGATGACGCCCGCGACCGAGGAGAACACCACGAACGCGGCGAGGTCGGCCTCAGCGGTGAGCTCGTGCAGGAGGTCGGCGGCGTCCGTCTTGGGGCGCAGGACGTTGGCGAGCTGCTCGGCGGTGAGGTTGGTGACGGCGGCGTCGTCGAGGACACCGGCGGCGTGGACGACGGCGGTCAGCGGGTGCTCGGCCGGGACGCCGGCCAGGGCCGCGGCCAGCTGGTCGCGGTCGGCCACGTCGCAGGCGACGAAGGCGGGAGTGGCGCCGAGTTCGACGAGTTCGGTGGCGAACTCCTCGGAGCCCCGGGCACCGCTGCGGCTGAGCAGCAGCAGGTGGCGGACGCCGTGCTCGGTGACCAGATGGCGGGCGACCAGCCTGCCCAGGGTGCCGCTCGCGCCGGTGATCAGCACCGTGCCGTTCGGGTCCCAGGTCGGCGCCGGGTCGGCGCCGGAGTTCGCGAGAGCGAGCCGGGGGACGAACACCTGACCCGCCCGGAGGGCCACTTGGGGCTCACCGGTGGCGATGGCGGTGGCGAACGCCTCGTCCGACCAGATGTCGACGTCGATCAGCAGGATGCGGCCCGGCTGTTCGGTCTGGGCGGAGCGGAGCAGGCCCCAGACGGCGGCGGTGACGGGGTCGGGGTGATCGGTGAGGGACCCCTGGGTGAGGACGACCAGCCGGGTGTCCTCGTTGGCGGGGTCGGTGAGGAACTGCTGGGTGAGTTCGAGGACTTCGGTGAGGCGGGTGAACAGATCGCCGTCGGTCTCGACCCGGGCGACCGCGATGTCCTCCGGTACGACGGGATTCTGCGGACGCGGGACCTCGTGCCAACGAAGCTCGTACAGCGGTTCGTCGGTGGTGGTGGCGAGCTGGTCGGCGGACATCCGCTGGAGGCGGAGGTCGTCGACAGTGACGACGGGGTGGCCGCCGGTGTCGTAGGCGGTGAGGTGGGCGGCGCCTTCGCCCCGGCGGGTGAGGTGGACGCGCAGGGTGGTGGCGTCGGTGGCGTGGAGCTGGACGCCGTTCCAGGAGAAGGGGACCAGGAGTTCGTCGGCGAGCAGGGGGTGGAGGGCGGCGTCCAGGGCGGCGGGGTGCAGGGCGAAGCCGTCGGTGTCGGTGGGGAGGACGATCTCGGCGTAGAGGTCCTGGCCCTGCTGCCAGAGCGCGGTGAGCCCCTGGAAGGTGGGGCCGTAGCCGTAGCCGACGGTGCTGAGCCGCTGGTAGCTGCCGGTGGTGTCGATGCGTTGGGCGCCGGTGGGGGGCCAGGTGCCGGTGTAGGG
>NZ_LGDO01000233.1:0-1948 GCF_001279805.1 Streptomyces sp. XY431 | reverse complement strand
GGGCAGGCCGGGGTCGGTGGGGGCGGCGACGCGGGTGGGGTTGTAGTAGTTGACGCCGAGGCCGTCGAGGCCGGGGGTGTGGATGAGGTCGAGGTCGCCAGGGCGGACGGCGCCGAAGATGTCGTCGGGGACGCCGAGGGCTGCGAGGTCGGGGTAGCGGCCGAGGAGGAGGGGATCGTTGAACAGGCGGTTGTGGAGGGTGTCGTAGGCCTCGGCGGCGGCCAGGTCGGCGGGTGAGGGGGAGGCCGGTTCGACCGGGGTGAGGTTGTTGGAGATCAGTACGTCGAGGCCGCGCTCGTGGAGCAGGGAGGCGGCCAGGCCGTGACCGAGGAGCTGGTGGTGGGCCGCCGGGAGGGCCTCGAACATCAGGGTCCGGCCGGGGGCGTGGATGCCCATCGCGTAGCCGTAGACGGTGTGGACGAAGGGCTCGTTGAGGGTGATCCAGGCGGGGACGCGGTCGCCGAGGCGGTCGGCGACGATCGCGGCGTACTCGGCGAACCGGTACGCGGTGTCCCGGTTCAGCCAGCCGCCGGCGTCCTCCAGGGCCTGCGGGAGGTCCCAGTGGAAGAGGGTGGGCAGCGGGGTGATGCCGGCTTCGAGGAGGGCGTCGACCAGGCGGTCGTAGAAGGCGAGTCCGGCGGGGTTGAAGGGGCTCGCGCCGGTGGGCTGGACGCGGGGCCAGGCGATCGAGAAGCGGTAGCCGTCCAGCCCGAGGTCCTGCATCAGCGCGATGTCCTCGGGGTACCGGTGGTAGTGGTCGCAGGCCACCGCACCCGTGTGGCCGTCGCGGACCGCGCCGGGGCGGGCGGCGAAGGTGTCCCAGATCGAGGGGCCGCGGCCGTCCTCCGCCACCGCCCCCTCGATCTGGTAGGCGGCGGTGGCGGCACCCCAGCGGAATCCCGCGGGCAGGTCGAGACGATCCGGCATGGCAGCCTCCTCGGACAGAAATATGAGGACTGCTCATGTTACTGGGGTCACGTCGGAATGCCAGAGGAGGCGGGGAGGTCCGCGGGTTCGAGTGTGGAGAGCTGGTCGGGCGTGGGGGTGACGGCCTCGGCCATCCGCTGGGCCTGGCGTTCGGTCATCTCCTGGAAGGTCTGGCGGGCCGAGCGGCCGTTGCCGAAGCCGGCGCCGCGCGGGAGCGTCTCGAAGTGCCGGAGCAGGCGCAGGCGCGCGGGACCGGTCAGCGCGTAGCGGTGCTCGCGCGCCTGGTGCTCGACGATGGCCACCAGGTCGGCGGCGGAGTAGTCCTCGAAGAGCAGGGTGCGGGTGAAGCGGGAGGAGAGTCCGGGGTTGGAGCCGATGAAGCGGGCCATGTCCGCGGGATAGCCGGCGGCGATCACCACGACGTCGTCGCGATGGTCCTCCATCAGCTTGACCAGGGTCGCCACCGCCTCCAGGCCGAAGTCGTGCCCGCCGGACTCGGGGACGAGCGAGTAGGCCTCGTCGATGAACAGGACGCCGCCGAGCGCCCGGTTGAAGGCCGCCGCCGTGCGCGGGCCGGTGTGGCCGACGTACTCGCCGACCAGCGCGCTGCGGTCGACCTCGACCAGGTGGCCGCGGCGCAGCAGGCCGAGCGCCTTGAGCAGGCGGCCGTAGAGGCGGGCGACGGTGGTCTTGCCGGTGCCGGGGTTGCCGGCGAAGACGAGGTGGCGGCTGAGCGGCGGTGCGGGCAGGCCGGCCTCCTCGCGCAGCCGGACGGCCTGCATCAGCTTCACCATCGAGTGGACGTCGTGCTTGACCCGCTCCAGGCCGACCAGGGTGGCGAGTTCGGCCAGCAGGTCGTCCAGGTGCTCCTCCTCGGGCTCCGCCGTGGGGAGTTCGGCGGGCGCCGCGGCGGGCGGTGCCGGGGCCGCGGCGCCGGGCGGGAGGGGTGCGGCCGGCACGGCGGGTACGCCGGGCAGGACCGGCGGGGCGGGGGGGGGGGGGGGGCCGCCGGGGGGGGAAG
>NZ_LGDO01000232.1:0-1967 GCF_001279805.1 Streptomyces sp. XY431 | reverse complement strand
CCGCCAAACGTTCGTCACAGGGGCGCACCGACCGCCCACTGTCCGTATCCTCCTGCCCGCGCGCCGAACGCCCGGCCGCAACGGACCTCCACCCGGCCCCCCCCCCCCGCCCCAACGCCCCGGCGCACCGCCGCCCCGCCCCCACCTCGTGTTTCGCCATACCGCGCCACCCCTGCGCCCCGCGCGCTCCGCCAAACGTTCGTCACAGGGGCGCACCGACCGCCCACTGTCCGTATGCTCCTGTCCGCGCGCCGCACGGCCGGTCGCAACGGACCTCCAGCCGGCCGCCCCGCCCCGCGCCAACTACCGCACAGGAGGCACGCCTTGGTGTTCCACAGCGAGTTCCCGGACGTCGGCATCGTCGACCTCGCCCTGCACGACGCCGTTCTCGGCGACGCCGAGCGCCACGGCGACCGGCCCGCCCTCATCGACGGGATCACCGGCGAGACGGTCAGTTACGCGCAGCTCGTCCACGCCGTCGGCCGGGTCGCGGCCGGCCTCGCCGAAGCGGGCGTCCGCCAGGGCGACGTGGTGGCCCTGTTCAGCCCCAACAGCATCCGCTACCCGATGGCCTTCTTCGGCGCCACCCGCGCCGGCGCGACCGTCACCCCCGTCTCCTCCCTCACCACCCCCGGCGAACTCGCCGGGCAGCTCGCCGACAGCGGCGCGCGCTGGCTGCTGACCGTGTCGCCCTTCCTGCCCACCGCCCGCGCCGCCGCCGAGAAGCTCGCCGCCGAGGGCCGGGAACTCGCCGGGATCGTCGTCCTGGACGGCGCCGAGGGCCACCTCTCGCTCGCCGACCTGCTCGCCGCCACCGGCCCCGAACCCGTGATCGACCTCGACCCGGGCCGGGACATCGCCGTGCTGCCGTACTCCAGCGGCACCACCGGCCTGCCCAAGGGCGTCATGCTCACCCACCGGTCCATCGCCACCAACCTCGCCCAGACCGACGCCGTCTTCCGCCCCGAGGTGGGTGAGCGGGTGCTCGCGGTGCTCCCGTTCTTCCACATCTACGGCCTGGCCGCGCTGCTCAACCAGCCGCTGCGCTGCGGCGCCACCGTGGTCGTGCTGCCCCGCTTCGACCTGGAGCAGTTCTGCCGCACCATCCAGGACCAGCGCGTGCAGTCCGTACTCGCGGCCCCCCCGATCGTGCTGGCCCTCGCCAAGCACCCGCTGGTCGACGGGTTCGACCTGTCCTCGGTCGAGTACCTGCTGTGCGCCGCCGCCCCGCTCGTCGGCGAGCTCGCCGAGGCCTGCGCCCGCCGCCTCGGCCTGCCCCGGATCCTCCAGGGCTACGGCATGACCGAGCTGTCCCCGGTCAGCCACGTGATGTCCCCGGCGGACCCGGACCCCTCGCCGGGCTCCGTCGGCCGGATGCTGCCCTCCACCGAACTGCGGGTCACCGCACTGGACGGCACCAGCGCCGACCTCGGGCCCGGGGAGCGCGGCGAACTTCTGATCCGCGGCCCGCAGGTGATGAAGGGCTACTTCGGCCGCCCGTCCGACACCGCCGCGACCGTCGACGCCGACGGCTGGCTGCACACCGGCGACATCGGCTTCGTCGACGAGCGCGGCTACCTGCACATCGTCGACCGGGTCAAGGAGCTGATCAAGTACAAGGGGTACCAGGTCGCGCCCGCCGAACTGGAGGCGCTGCTGCTGAGCCACCCGCAGATCGCCGACGCGGCGGTGATCGGGGTGCGCGACGCCGAGGGCACCGAGAGCCCCAAGGCCTTCGTGGTCCGCGCCCCCGGCAGCGCCCTCACCGAGCAGGAGGTCGCGGCCTTCGTGGCGGGCCAGGTCGCGCCGTACAAGAAGGTGCGGGCGGTGGAGTTCCTGGACGCCGTCCCCAAGTCGGCGGCGGGCAAGATCCTCCGCCGGGAACTGCGCGAGCGCGAGGCGGCCGCCACCGGCTGAGCCCCCCGTGCACCGGCCCGGCCACCACCCCCCACCCACACGGCCGCACC